>JAQBWI010000005.1 GCA_027625355.1 Pseudomonadota bacterium | reverse complement strand
AAAAAAAAATTAATAAATTAAATTTAAATTATATATCGTGGATAAATGATCTAGGTGCCCATATATCGATCACCTGCGTCACCAAGACCGGGTACTATGAACTTATTTTTATCCAATTTTGCATCAATTTGACAGGTAAAGACATGAAGTGAGCGATGATTTTTTTGGACATTTTTTATACCCTCAGGTGCGGCAAGAAGAGAGATTAGTGCAACATCTTTGATATTAACGCCTTTGTTCTTTATTAGATTTATAGCTGTTATAGATGAATTTCCTGTAGCGAGCATAGGGTCAAGAACAAGAACTTTTTTGTTTTTAGTTTTTGGAAGTTTAAATAAATATTCAACAGGCTCATATGTTTGCTCATCACGGTATAAACCAATATGACCTTTTTCGGCATCAGGTAAAAATTTTACAAAACCTTCCAATAGTCCTAAACCAGCTCTTAAAATAGGCACGAGAATAACCTGCTGTGCAAGGTCTTTTCCAGTTGTTTTTGTAAGGGGTGTTTGAACGGTAACTTTTTTGTATTTTAAATGTTTCAATACTTCAGCTGCTATTAAATAGCTTGCTTCGTTCATTGTTTGCCTGAATAGAGAATTAGAAGTTTTTTTATTTCTCAAAATTGTCATTTTATATTCTAAGAAAGGTGATTTAATTGATGTAATCATAAATATATTACATATATACAATTGATCATAAGAGCAATGCGGATATTTTTATTTCTTACATTATCATTATTAGTTTGGGGATGCTCTACCGTAGAAGTGACCAAAGAAGTTATTAAAGTTACAAATACTGTTACTGACAAAGTTAAAGAATCCATTCCAAAAAAAGAGAGTGAAGAGAACACTGTAATTGAAGAAATTATTGAAGAAAAGGAAATACAGGAAGAAATAGAAATCTTAGAAGAAAAAAAAGAGATAGAAAAAAGTATTATCGAAAATCAACAAAAATTAGCAGATATAAATTTTATTGGAAAAACTGAAAATATAATTTTCGACTTATTAGGTAAAGCTCAGCTTTCAAGAATAGATGGGTCTGTCTACACCTTAAGATATGATAGTGAAACATGTAGATTATTTTTATTTTTTAACCAAGAAGCGAGTAACAAAAGAGTTGAGTATTTTGAGTTAAGAAATAACAAAGCAGAATTATTAAATTCGAAGCAGGCGTTAGAAGGCTGTTATAAAGAGTTTAATTTATTAAATTAAATTTATTCTATTTCAATTAACAAATCTTTGGTTTCTACATTATCTCCAGAGCTTACATAAATTTTTTTTATTGTGCCACTTTTTTCTGCATTAATAGTTGTTTCCATTTTCATTGCCTCAATAACCAAAACTCTATCACCTTTAATTACTTTTATTCCTTCATTAACAAAAATTTTAGCAACTTGTCCTGGCAGAGGTGATCCAATATGATTTGGATTACCCTCTTCTGATTTAATTTTAGTAGCAACATTTTTTGAAAACTCAGTATTAGTAATTTCAATAGTTCTTGGTTGCCCATTAAGTTCAAAAAAAACCGAACTCGAACCGTTAGCATTAGGTTCTCCTTTCGCTAAATAACGAACAATAAGATTTTTACCTTTATCTATTGGCAAAGAATATTCTTTATCTGGAAGTGGCCCATAAAAAAACAATTCCGTTGATAGAATGGAGGTATCACTATAAGCTTGGCGATGATCCATATAGTCCTCAAATACTTTAGGGTACATTAAATACGATGCTAGTTGTTGATTGGAAATTTTTTCTTCGTATTTTGTCTCTAATTTCTCTTTTTCCTTATCTAGGTTAACACTTGCTAGAACAGAGCCAGCTCTTTCAGTAAGAGGTTTCTCATTTCCTAATATTTTTTTCTGCAATTTTTCTGGAAATCCACCCATCGGTATTCCGATTTCACCTTTAAAAAATTCTACAACCGATGAAGGGAAAGAAATTTCTTTATTTGGATCCAAAACATCCTCAGGGCTGAGATCATTTGTAATCATATAAAGCGCCATGTCTCCAACCACTTTTGAAGAAGGTGTTACCTTAATTATATCGCCAAACATCTTATTTACTTCTGCATACATATTAGCAACAAGACCCCATTTATCAGTTGTTATGCCAAGAGATCGGGCTTGCTCTTTTAAATTGGTAAATTGCCCTCCTGGCATTTGATGTAAATATACATCCGAGCTACCTCCTTTAAAGTCAGTCTCAAAAGCCTTGTAATTATTTCTAACTTGCTCCCAGTATAATGAGGCCTCTCTTATATTAACTTCACCAAGTCTAGGATCTTCATGGTTTTGTTTCATTATTGACACAACAGAACCAAGTGCTGGTTGAGAAGTTAAGCCGCTCATCGAGTCCATTGCTAAATCAACAATATCTATACCCTCTTCAATTGCTGCTAAAACAGTAGCCGATGAAGTGCCAGACGTATCATGTGTGTGATAATGAATAGGTAGTGAAATTTCATTTCTTAATTCTTTTATTAAAAGTTTAATAGCTGATGGTTTACATAAACCTGCCATATCTTTAATGGCAATAATATGTGAGCCTGCTTTTTCTAATTCTTTTGCAAGTTCAATATAATATTTTAAAGTATATTTATTTTCTTTAGGGTCGGTGACATCGTTAGTATAACAAATTGTTCCCTCGCAAATTTTATTTTGTAATCGAACTTCTTCAATAGAAACTTTCATATTATCAATTAAGTTCAATGAATCAAAAACTCTAAATACATCAATTCCTGCTTGCGCAGCTTCTTTAACAAAAAATTTGACAACATTATCAGGATAGTTTTTGTAACCTACAGCATTGGATCCTCTTAAAAGCATTTGTTTTAAAATATTAGGGGCTTTTTGATTTATTTTTGACAACCTATCCCATGGATCTTCTTTCAAAAATCTCATTGAAGTATCAAAAGTTGCGCCACCCCAACATTCAACAGAAAACAAATCAGAGAGTTTTTGGCTATAAAATTCTGCGATATTTACAAGGTCATCTGTCCTCATTCTTGTTGCAAGAAGAGACTGGTGAGCATCTCGCATAGTTGTATCGGTAACAAGAGTATATTTTTTTTCTTTTATTTTTTGACAGAATTTTTCAGGTCCATGTTTTTTTAACTCTTCTACATAATTGGTTATACTATTATTTTTTTCAAAAGAAGGAATAACAGCATCAGTTAAATTAAAGTCATTCGCTCTTCCCTTTATGTCTGGGTGTCCGTTAACAACAATGTCACCTAAATAAGAAATAATTTTTGATGCTCGGTCTTTTTTAGGTTTAAAATTATAAAGATCTTTATTGGTATCAACAAAATTAGTGTTGTATTTACCAGACTTAAAATCATCATTATTTATTAAGGATTCTAAAAAAACAAGATTGGTTTTAACACCTCTTATTCTAAACTCACGAAGAGCTCTGTCCATTCTTCTAATACAATCTTCTGTTGATTGTGCCCAAGTAGTAACTTTTACAAGAAGAGAGTCGTAATACGGTGTAATTATTGATCCTGAGGCTGCCGTAGCGCCATCTAATCTTACGCCAAAACCAGAAGCAGATCGGTATGTCATTATCTTACCGTAATCTGGCATAAAATTATTGAGAGGGTCTTCTGTAGTAACACGGCACTGAATTGCGTAACCATCTAACTTTATATTTTCTTGATTTGGTAAAGCTGGATCCTCTCCAATCTTTGCGCCTTCCGCAATTCTTATTTGGGCCTTAACTATATCAATACCTGTCACTTCTTCTGTTACAGTGTGCTCAACTTGAATTCTTGGGTTTACTTCAATGAAATAATGTTGATTATTTTTTTTATCGTATAAAAACTCTACTGTACCAGCTCCGCAATAATTTACAAATTTCGCAATCTTAACTGCTGAGTCACAAATACTTTTTCTTGAATTCTCTGCTAAAAAATGGGCAGGCGCTCTTTCAATAATTTTTTGGTGGCGTCTTTGAAGGGAGCAATCTCTTTCAAATAAATGAACTATGTTACCGTGCTTATCGCCTAGTATTTGCACTTCAATGTGTGCTGCGTCTTCTAAAAATTTTTCAATAAAAACTTCATCCTTGCCAAAGGCTTTTTTAGATTCACTTTGAGCAAGTTCTATTTGTTCGGATAATTCATCAGCAGAACGAACAACTCTCATTCCTCTTCCGCCTCCACCCCAACTTGCTTTCACAATAACCGGATAACCAATTTTATTTACTTCATCATGAATGGTTTTCTTATTTTGTTCATTTACTTTTACGGAAGGAATAGTGCTAACCCCAGCCTCATCTGCAACTTCTTTTGCTGCAGTCTTGTTTCCAAGTCTGTTAAGTATTTCTTTGGTAGGCCCAATAAATATAATATTATTTTTTTCGCACTGATCAGCTAAATCAGGATTTTCAGATAAGAAACCATACCCTGGATGAATAGCATCCACACCTGCTTTCTTTGCAATATCAATAATAGAATTAATATCGAGATAAGCTTGAATGGGCCCCTTACCTTCGCCAACAAGGTAACTTTCATCAGTCTTAAAGCGATGAAGAGCAAACCTATCTTCTTTCGAATAAATAGCCGCCGTTTTTATTCCTGATTCTTCCGCAGCTCTAAATATTCTAATAGCAATCTCACTTCTATTAGCTGCTAATATTTTTTTAATTTTTTTCATTTTTTAAATACAAACAGTGTTTAGTGATGACACATTGGTCACACATAGGTTTTTGCGATTTGCATGTATATCTTCCGTGCAAAATAAGCAAGTGATGGGCTGTTTTTAGCCATTTTTTTGGAGTTATTTGCTCTAAAATTTCCTGTGTTTGATCTGCGGTTTTAGTTTTTGCTAGCCCTACTCGGTTTGAAACACGGTAAACATGTGTATCCACAGCAATTCTTGGAATGTCTAAGATCTCATTTTGATACACGCTAGCCGTTTTATTTCCAACTCCAGGCAAATTTGTTAAATCATTAAAATCACTAGGGATCTTGCTTTTGTGATCTTTAATTAATATTTTTGATAAATTAATAACATTCTTAGCTTTGGAATTATAAAGTCCGATTGTTTTAATATATCCTTTCAGTTTTCTCTCTCCTAGAGCAACCATATCTTTTGGGGTTTTAACTACTTTAAACAAATCTTTTGTGGCATTATTTACTGATTTATCGGTTGCCTGCGCTGATAAAACAACAGAGACTAAAAATGTATATGGGTTCCGGTAATTAAGCTCTGTCTTTGGTTCACCAATTTTTTTTGCCAAAATTCGATAAACTGAATTGATTGAACTTTTATCCATGAGCCCACTTTAAAATAAAAAATTTTTATATAAATACTAAAATACAACAATATGATGAAAGAAAAAATAATACCTTATCAAAGTAGTTCCAAATTAGTTTTTATAATTTTAGGAATAATTTTAATGTTTTGGAGTATTCTGTTCTCTCTATTTCTTATAGCGCAAGGAGCATGGCCTGTGTCAATATTTCTTGGGGCTGAATACCTTGTTATAGTTTTTCTCATTCGATTGTATTTTAAAGAACAAAATATTAATGAGCAAATTAGTATTAATGAAAAAGAGATTTCTATAAAAAAGTTTAAAGGTGATAAACTTTTTTATTCTTCTAAGTTCACCACGTATTGGTCAAAAGTATTTTTTACTAAACAAAAAAATAAATCAAAACTATCAATTAGAGAATCAGACAAAGAAACTGAGATTGCTTCATTTTTGCATGCAGACCTAAAAAAACCACTTTATGACAAAATAGTTAAACAACTAAATTCATATTCCTAAATATTTAATGAGATAAATAATAATAAAATACTTACTTAATTTATTAAATTATCATCCACTAAATCTTTGAGAGCGCGATTAAACGAGGCTTCACTCATTTGCTCTTTAATGAAATCATTTGATTTAAATATATTAAGGGAAATAGGTAATTTTTTAATTTGGGAGAGTAAAGATAAAATAATTTTTTTATGATCAGAAAAGTCATCTATGCCTATTCTTTTTTCCCAGTTTAAAAGGGAAGCTCTAAGTTCAAATTTTTTAACAGATGTTTCTTACTCACAACAAATCACTCATATTATAAAAGCCGGTTTTTTTTCTGGCAATAAACTTTATAGCGCGCAATGCTCCATCTGTAAAAATATCTCTATTATTGGCCTTGTGAACCAGATCAATTCTATCATCTTTGCCAATAAAGCTAACGGTATGTTCACCAGCTATTTCACCACCTCTGGTAACTGAAAAACCAATATCTCCTATTTTTCTTTTTTTTAAAGTTTTTGTTCTGTCTAAAACTTTAGTTTTTTCTAGTTTGGTATTTCGACCTGCCGCGGCGTACTCACCAAGAGAAAGAGCTGTCCCGGAAGGTGCATCTATTTTGTGCTTATGATGAGTTTCTGCAATTTCGATGTCATATTCATCACCATGAAGAGAGAATGCTGCTTTTTTAACTAAATTAAATAATAAATTTACTCCAACACTCATATTTGATGACATTAATATTGGAGCTTTTTTAGAGAAATTTTTAATTTTATTTTTTTGAGCTCCTGTTAACCCTGTGGTGCCTATAACTAAAGCTGTTTTTGTAGTACATGCTGTTTTAGCGTTTAACAATGTTGATTGAGGAGTAGTAAAATCTATTACCACATCTGCTTTATTAAAAATATCTTTTGCATCATTTGTTATTACTTGATCTGATTTTATATCTGTAACTTCATTTATTTTTTTACCAATTTTGGAGTGTTCTTTATGCTCAAAGCCTCCAATAAAATCTAAATTTTTATCATTTATTATTTGTCTAATAAGCTCTAAGCCCATTCTTCCTAAACAACCTGCGACACCTACTTTAATTTTTGCCATACATTACTTATACTTTGGGTGAGCTTGATTGAAAAGAAATTAAGTTAAATCTTCCAAAACTTCTTTTAACTTAGAAAAAAAACTTTGAGATTTTGGGCTGTGTTTTTTTGATGTGCCACCCTCTTTTTCAAATTCTTGCAATATTGCTTTTTGCTTACTGTTTAGATTAACTGGGATCTCCACTTTAGCCTCAACATACATATCCCCCCTTCTTGTCTGACGAAGAATACTCATACCCTTGCCTTTGAGACGAAACTGGGTTTCTGATTGTGTTCCAGGAGGAATATTGAGTCTGGCTTTTTTACCTTCTATAGTTGGCACCTCTACATCGCCGCCAAGAATTGCTGTTGTGACTGAAATAGGAATTTGGCAAAAAATGTTCTCTTCTTCTCTCTCAAATAATTTATCTTTTTGTACTTCAACAAAAATATATAAATCACCGTTTCCTGCTCCTCTTTGTCCTGGCTCACCCTCACCAGAAATACGAATTCTAGTACCCGTATCAACACCTGCTGGGATTGTTACAGAAATAGTTTTTTGTTTTTTTACCTGACCTGTACCACTGCATTTTAAACATGGGTTTTTAATAGATGAGCCTTCACCACCACATGTTGGGCAAGGACGCTCGATTGAAAAAAAACCTTGTGTTGATCTGACTTTTCCTTGACCTCCACAAGTTGAACATGTGCTAGGGCCAGATTTATCAGCACTTCCGGTTGCAGAGCATAAATCGCACCCTTCGTAACTTGGAATTCTTATTTGGGATTTTTTACCACTATATGCTTCTTGAAGAGAAACTGACATGTTATAACGAAGATCATTTCCTCTTTGTGGTCCTCGTTGTCTTGATTGCCCACCAAAACCACCACCGAAAAATTCTTCAAATATATCAGAAAAACCTCCTCCAAAATCTCCAAACCCTTGACCACCACCCATGCCGCCTTGACGAAAGGCGTCATGGCCATATTGATCATAGGCAGATCTTTTTTCAGAGTCTTTTAAGATTTCGTATGCAGCTGATACTTCTTTAAACTTACGCTCAGACTCTTTATCATCTTTATTTCTGTCAGGATGATATTTCATCGCAAGCTTACGATAAGATTTTTTTATTTCATCATCACTGGCATTTTTTTGAACACCAAGAATTTCGTAAAAATCTTTATCAGCCATTTACGCCCCTTTAAAAGGTATTATTAGATAAGGTTAGTCTTTTTTATCTTCGTCTACTTCTTCAAATTCTGCATCAACCACTTTTTCCTCTTTCTTATCAGAGGATGGCTCTTCACCAGAAGGATCAGGTTGAGGGGCTCCAGCTTGTGGATCCTGCTTATAGATCGCCTCTCCTAGCTTCATAGAAGATTGAACTAAAGCTTCTGTTTTTGCTTTAATCGCTTCCATATCATCGCCGTCCTTAACTTTTTTTAATTCTTCTATGTCAGCAGTTATTTTATTTTTGTCATCTTCAGGAACTTTATCACCATGCTCTTTTAGATTTTTCTCTGTTTCGTTAATTAAGCTGTCAGCTTGATTTTTAGTATCCACAGACTCTCTTTTTTTCTTATCTTCTTCAGCATTTTCTTCCGCTTCTTTGACCATTCTTTCAATTTCATCATCTGATAAACCTCCAGATGCTTGAATACGAATTTGCTGTTCTTTACCTGTTGATTTATCTTTTGCTGAAACATTAACAATACCGTTTGCATCAATATCAAATGTAACCTCAATTTGTGGCATTCCTCTTGCTGCAGGAGGGATACCGACTAAGTCAAACTGACCTAGTAATTTATTATCAGCTGCCATTTCTCTTTCACCTTGAAATACACGGATTGTTACTGCGCTTTGATTATCTTCAGCGGTTGAGAAGACTTGGCTTTTCTTTGTTGGAATTGTTGTGTTTTTATCAATCAAGCGAGTAAATACTCCACCCAATGTTTCAATACCAAGAGACAGAGGTGTTACATCTAAAAGTAACACATCTTTAACATCTCCTTGCAATACACCGCCTTGAATAGCAGCACCAGAAGCAACAACTTCATCAGGGTTAACGCCTTTGTTAGGATCTTTACCAAAAAAGTTTTTTACTAACTCTGTAACTTTAGGCATTCTGGTCATTCCACCAACAAGAATAACATCATCAATATCTGCTGCTTGTAAGCCAGCATCTTTTAGAGCTTGTTCACAAGGCTTTAAACTTTTAGTTAAAAGATCACCAACAATAGCTTCGAGTTTTGCTCTTGATAATTTTATCATTAAGTGTTTTGGTCCTGTTTGATCAGCAGTAATAAATGGAAGGTTAACTTCTGTCTCAGTTGAGCTTGATAATTCTATTTTTGCTTTTTCTGCAGCTTCTTTTAATCTTTGAAGTGCAAGCTTGTCTGATCTTAGATCAACACCATTATCTTTTTTAAATTCATCCGCTAGGTAATCAATTATTTGTAAATCAAAATCCTCTCCACCTAAGTGAGTGTCTCCATTTGTAGATTTAACTTCAAATACTCCGTCTCCAATTTCTAAAATTGAGATATCAAATGTTCCTCCACCTAAATCATATACAGCTACAGTTCCTGTTTTTTTCTTATCAAGTCCATATGCAAGTGCTGCTGCTGTGGGTTCATTAATAATTCTAAGAACTTCTAAGCCAGCAATTTTACCTGCATCTTTAGTTGCTTGTCTCTGCGCATCGTTGAAATAAGCTGGAACAGTAATAACCGCTTGTGTAACATTTTCACCAAGATAACTCTCAGCCGTTTGTTTCATTTTTTGTAAAACGAAAGCACTAATTTGACTAGGGCTATATTTTTCACTTCGTGCTTCTACCCAAGCGTCACCATTATCTCCTTTAACGATTTTATAAGGAACAAGCCCGCTATCATCTTTAACTAATTTATCTTCAAAATTTCTTCCAATTAATCTTTTTATGGCAAAAAGAGTATTTTCAGGATTGGTAACGGCTTGTCTTTTAGCTGACTGACCTACAAGTTTTTCTTTGGACTCTGTGAAAGCAACCATTGAGGGTGTCGTTCTGGTACCTTCTGAGTTTTCAATAACTTTTGCTTCTTTTCCGTCCATCACCGCAACACAAGAATTTGTGGTACCGAGATCTATTCCAATAACTTTTGCCATAATAATTTCGTCCTATTTTGATTAAATTTTGCCTTAAATGCGGCTATAAAGAATATGGTATGAAAGTTTAAAAATACAAGAAGTTAGCTTAAATATTTGTTTTTATGCATTTTTCTTAGTTTTTGGGGTCTTTTTCGCTGTCTTCACTTTCAGACTTTACTTCTTTATCAGATTCAACTTCAGTTGGTTTTTGCGGTTTTTTTGACACCCCCACCATTGCTGGTCTTAGCAATCTATCGTGCATCATGTATCCAGTTTGAATTTCCTGAACAACAATCCCTTCTTCAAGATCATTATTTTCAATTTCCATCATTGCTTGATGAAGGTTTGGGTCGAACTTTTTGTCAAGTGATTCAATTTTTGTAATACCATTTTTTTCTAAAGCAGTTGATAGCTCTTTTTTAACCATCAATAATCCTTCAATTAAATTTTTTATTGATTGAGGATGTTCTTCCTCTTGATTAATTGCTGATAAAGCTCTTTCTAAATTATCACCAGGAGATAAAATGTCTCTTGCAAAATTTACACTGCCGTATTTTATTGAGTCAATCTTTTCTCGATCAAATCTTTTTCGAAGATTTTCCATTTCAGCCAAGACTCTAATTTTTTCTTCTTTTAATGTTTTTATTTCTTCCTTAAGAATATCCTCTTCGGTTTCTTGTGTTTCTTCTTCAGCAGGCTCTTCGTTTGTATCATTATTGTCTGGATTAATTGCATCAGTGTTATCTATGTTGATATCATCTATAATTTCAGACTCATTAGTTTCTTTAATGTCTTCTTCAATTTTGTCTTTGTTTTTTTCCATCACTTAACAACCTTTCCAATAATTTTCGACGTATAATCAACCAGAGGGACAATCTTTGAATAGTTTAGCCTTGTTGGGCCAACGACTCCGATTGCACCAATAATTTCTTGTTCATTGTTTTTATATGGGGCCATTACCATAGAAAGACCAGAGTGTTTAAATAAAAAATTTTGTGATCCAATAAAAATTTGTACACCATTTGCATTACCGGCATTTTCTAGAATATCTATGAAGGTGGTTTTTTTTTCTATTTCATCAAAGAGCTCTCTAATTTGATCAAGATCATTGGAAATTATTTCATCTTCTAAAAGCTTCGATTGTCCATGTAAAAAAATATATGGATTATTTAGTTTGGGGTCTATTTCAACAATGCCTTTTTTTATAAGTTTTCTTGAAATGTCTTCAAGGTTTGATTTTGAACTTAATACATCGTCTTCTATAATTTGTTTAATTTGATTTATGTTCTTGTTGTTAAACTTTTCACTTAGATAATTTGATGTTTGTTGTAATTCTGAGTAAGTATATTTACCTGCGTCATCTATAATCCTATTCTCTATTTCTCCATTTTCGTAAGCTAAAATTGACATTATCTGAGACTGATTAAGCCTTATAAATTCCAGGTGTTTTAAGTTTTTTTGATATTTTGGAGCTATAACAATACCAGCATAATTTGAGAGTCCAGAGATTGCTCTAGAAGCTTCGTCTAAAACTTCTTGATATGATTTGCTTTTTGAAGAACTGAGCTGTTCAATATTTTGTTTTTCTGATTTAGAAATTCTACCAAACTCTAATAACCCGTCTACAAAAAACCTCATACCTTTGTCTGTAGGCATTCTTCCTGCTGAGGTGTGCGGGGAAAACAATAATCCTTCTTTTTGAAGGCTTGATAAAATATTTCTTACGGAGGCTGAAGAAATATCTAATCCTGCTCTTTTTAATACTGTCTCTGATCCTGATGGAGAGCCTGTTTCCAAATAACTTTCTACAACTGTTTTAAAAATTTGCTTAGTTCGATCTGTTAACTCTAGATACAAATTATTCTTCATACGCAATATATTGGTGTATTAATAATAAAATTCAATTATTAGATATATTAAATGAGAAAAGATAGAAATTTTGATCAACTAAGAGAGGTTACTTTTGAAACAAGTGTTAATCTTCACGCAGAAGGCTCATGCTTAGTAAAGTTTGGCAATACCCATGTTATGTGTACTGCATCAATCGATGAAAAAACACCACCTTGGCTTCGCAACTCAGGAAAAGGTTGGGTCACAGCAGAATATGGAATGCTCCCACGATCTACAAACACCCGTATTGATAGAGAGGCGGCAAGAGGGAAACAAAGTGGAAGAACACAAGAAATACAGAGGTTGATTGGAAGAAGTTTAAGATCTGTTATTAACTTAAAAGAACTTGGTGAGCGTCAAATAAAAATTGATTGTGATGTTTTACAAGCAGATGGTGGGACTAGAACAGCATCTATAAGTGGTGGATTTGTTGCACTATATCAAGCAGTTGAAAAATTGAAAAAAAATTATAACATACAACAACAAATCATTAAAAATTTCGTTGCTGCAATCTCTGTTGGTATTGTTGATAACAAATCATGTTTAGATTTAGACTATGAAGAAGACTCTGCTGCACAAGTTGACGCTAATTTTGTTATTTGTGATAATGAAAAATTATCAGAAATACAGGTTACGGGTGAAGAATTTTTCTTTAGCTCTGATCAATATCAAGAATTATATAAACTAGCTCAAATTGGTATAAATCAAATTATATCTAAACAAAAAAATGCTTTGGAATAAAAATTGAAAGATATTTTATTTTTTTCACATAACCAAAAAAAAATAATTGAAGTAAAACAAATCTTTAAAGATAGCAAAATTAAAGTTTACGATTTAAATGCTTTTGAAAAAATAAAAGACCCAAAAGAAACTGGGGCCACATTTTCATCTAATGCTAAGATCAAATCTAAATATGGTCAAAAGTTATTCAATATGCCTTGTTTTGCTGATGACTCAGGCTTTTGTGTTGAGGCTCTAAAAAACAATCCGGGAGTAAAATCTAAAAGATTTTTAGAAAAATTCTCTAATAATAAAACAGCTTTTGAGTATATTATTTCAAATGTAGTTAAGAAAAAAAACAACAAAGCTTTTTTTGTTACAGCCATATCCTTAACCCTAAAAGAAAATCATCATATAATATTTATAGGAAAGATTAATGGCACTGTGTCTCTGGAGCCAAAAGGTACTAACGGATTTGGTTATGATCCAATTTTTATTCCAGAAAACCATATCAAAACATTTGCGGAAATGAGGCTAGAAGAAAAGAATGATATTAGTCATAGAAAAATTGCAATAACGAAGTTAAGATCATTTTTATTTTGATATAACGTTTGCTTGCCCATCTTTAATTTGCAAAACCTGAAGGTCTCTTTCAATTCTGTTGTTTGAAAAATAAAAATTACCATCTACTCCTACAAATCTTATTTTTTTATCTTGAAGAGTTTTATATAAAGACAATGTTGTATAATCGTTATTAATCAAATAATCTAATAATCCGACAAGATCATAGGGTAAGGTTGATATTCTCAACAGTCTTTCTTCATATAAGCTTTGGTAATCATCATTAAGTTGTTGTCTATTCTTAAGCTCTATACCCGGGTAAATTGATCCACTTAAACTTGGTTCATCATAAAAAACCGCGTCATCCCAAGCTCCTGTGCCAACGAACCTTACAATATTTGGATCTATATCATAATAAGGCAAAAGGGGTGCGACTTGAAGCAATCTCAATCCATAATCAGCAATTATTATATGAGTAAAATCGAAGTCTTTTGTTGTTTGAAATTTTTCAAGTTTAATCAATCTTCTTTTTGAATCTTTGTCTTTTTTATTCGCCAATATTTGTTTTTGCCTATTCAGCTCATATTTTCGTATCTCATATTTTCCAAGTTCTTTTATGGCCTCGGGAGCATTAGTGAGGTCTATATTATAAGAAGCTCTATTAATAATTATTGAGTTGCTTTGATCTGCAACATTATCAATAATTGAATTTATTCCAAAACCATATTCATTTTCTGGATACAGAAGAGCAACTTTAGAATCATTTGGAAAAAAATTAAAAATAGTTTTCAATTCGTTTTCTGGAAAAAAATTTATTAGAAATACACAATTTTTTGCTAAAGTTGTAGTTGAAGAGAATGAAAAGAAGACAGCTCCCTGAGAACAAAACTGTTGGAGGATCTCACTATCTGATGAGTTTATTGGGCCAATGAAAATTTTCCCAGCTAAATTTTGGTTTGTTAAAAAATCATTTAATTCGCTTTTATTTTCATAAATTTTTATTGAGAAAGAAATATTTTCAATTTTTTTTTGATAAACTGCTAGCTCAATTATATTAATAAATTGATTTACAATTTCATTGCTATCTTTTTTAGACAAAATAATTGTAATGTTATTTCGAAGATTTTCATCAGGAATTATTAATGATGGTTTTTGTTCTAATTTTTTTTTTTCTAACTCTACATTTTCTTGCTCTGTGCTTGATTCAACTAAAATTTCAGTTGAGGCAACAATATCTGTTTTTTCATTTTTATTTATTGTAATATTATTTACTGGAGCACAGGAAACTAACAATATAAAAAAGATTAGGGATGTATTTATGAAAAATGGTTTGTACATAGTTTCAACACCAATTGGAAATCTTGGAGATATAAGTTCGAGAGCAATAAAGACACTTGGTGAGTCTGATATAATTATATGTGAAAACCCAAAACATTCTCTCAAGCTACTATCAAAATTAGACATTAAAAAGAAGTTAATTTCCTTGCATGATTATAATGAAGAGGGCGTTATAGAAAAAATTAAAAACTATTTAGGTAGTAAAAAATTATCTCTAATTTCTGATGCCGGCTCACCCCTTATATCAGACCCAGGATATAAGCTTGTTAGGTATTGTGTTTTAAATAACATTTATATAACTGTAGTACCAGGAGCCTCTTCAATTACTAGCGCTCTTCAACTTTCCTCAATTCCTATAAATGAATATAAGTTTCTTGGATTTGTTCCTAAAACAAAAAAAAGTATTGGTGATTTTATAAATCTTTTAAAGCACTCAACTTGTACATCTGTTTTTTTTATCTCATCACACAAAGTATTGTTATTTTTAGAATTGATATCAACAATACTACCTGATCGAAAAATTGCTGTATGTAAAGAATTAACAAAAATTAATGAAAAGGTTTTTGTGGGTCCATCTGTTGAGGTTTGTAATAAATTTAAGGAGAGCCCTAAAAATTCTCTTGGGGAATTTGTAATAGTTGTTGAAGAAGAGAGTACAAATAAAAAAAATTCATTATCTGAACTAACTCCTGACATAATTGAGATTATAAATAAACTATTAGGCAAATTTTCTTTGACTGACACCGTTGAAATAGTGCATAGGATTGGAAATATAGGAAAAAAAGAAATTTATAAAAAGGCATTAGATATACAAAATGAAAAATAACATCTTGGTTACCCTCATATTAATTTTTTCAATAAATATACTTGGTTGTTCTCCAGCGGGTATCCTGGCTTCTGGAGGAGCAACAGGGATGGTTGTTGCTGAAGGTGATAGAAGTTTTGGAACTGTTGTAGATGACGCAACAATAAAAATTAATATTGCGGCTAAATTTATAAACTCAGATGATAATCTGTTTGTTGATGTTAGCACTAGTGTTTTGGAAGGAAGGGTTTTACTCACAGGCCTTGTTGACAATCAAGAAATTAGAATTGATGCAGTGAGAAGGGTTTGGGAAGTTGAAGGAGTAAATGAAGTAGTAAACGAAATCCAAATTGGAAACAGATCATCTCTAAAAGAATACGCTCAAGATGTTTGGATTACAACCCAAGTAAGGGGGTTAGCCGCAAAAACCATTGGTTTGAGGGCAATAGCTTACAATTTTGAAACAATAAAAGGCAAAGTATATATTGTTGGAATTACTTCAAGGCCTGAACAATTAGAGGAAGTGATTGATGTTGCAAAAACTGTTAAGGGCGTAACTGAAATAGTAAATTACGTAATAGTAAAAAAATAAATACTAAATAGATAAATTAACTTTTTGACCACCCAAGATATGGATATGAAAATGGGGCACTTCCTGCCCACCATTTGTGCCAGAATTTGAAATTACTTTATAACCATCTTTTGCAATACCAAGCTTTTCAATAACTAAATGTGTTTTGTTAAAAAACTCAGAGATTGTTGTTGGTGTATTTTTATAAATAAAATCAGAAAAGTCTACACATTGACTTTTTGGTATTCCCAAAACATGAACTTTTGCAATGGGGTTTATGTCTTTAAAGAACAAGACCTCGTCATCTTCATATACTTTTTCACAAGGTATTTCTCCTCTAATAATTTTAGCAAATATATTATTTTCGTCGTACATTGTGTCTTTTAGTTAACTCTTTTTGAACGTCTTGATAGTTTATTTTTTTTGAGCTTAATAAAACAAATAAATGATAAATCAAATCTGTTGCTTCTTCGATGGTTCTTTTTTTTGATCCTTTTAAATAATCTATAATAAGCTCTGCACTTTCTTCACCAAATTTTTGTGCAATTTTTTTTTCTCCCTCTTTAAATAAACTTGAGGTGTAAGATTTTTTTGATTTTGATTTTTTTCTATCCTCAATTATTGAAAATAAATCTAAAAATGGGTCCTTCATCTAAATTCTAACTTCTATGTTTTTTTCTTTTAAGTAATTCTTTACATCCATTATACTAAATTCGTTAAAATGAAAGACGGACGCTGCAAGCAAAGCATCGGCTTTGCCAATTTTGACCCCTTCATAAAAGTGTTTTATTGATCCCACTCCTCCACTTGCTATTACTGGTATACTTAATATATCGCTCGCACGAGATAAAATTTCAAGATCAAAACCTGACTTAGTTCCATCTTTATCCATTGAGGTTAATAGTATCTCTCCTGCACCCAAATCTTCAACTTTTTTTAACCAATCTAAGGCATCTATATTTGTATTTTTGGTTCCTCCATGAGAATGAACTTTCCAAGAAAAATTATCTTTCTTTACATCTACTGCTACCACGATACACTGACTTCCAAAATATTTAGATGAGCTTTTTATAATGTTTGGGTCTTTTATTGCGGCAGAATTAATTGAGACCTTATCAGCTCCTGCTTTTAACAAATTTTGAATATTTTCAATTGATCTTACCCCACCGCCAACAGTCAATGGTATAAAAACTTCTTCTGCTGTTTTTTCAACCATTTTAAGAATTGTATCTCTATTCTCTAATGAAGCGCTAATATCTAAGAAGCATATCTCATCTGCACCGTTTTCAGAATAAAACTTAGCTTGTTGAACAGGATCTCCAGCATCAACTAAATCTAAAAAATTAATACCTTTAACAACTCTTCCGTTTTTAACATCAAGACAAGGAATAATTCTTTTTTTAAGCATTTCCATCCAATATATTTTGTGCTTCTTTTAAATCAATATTTCCTACATAAAAAGATTTCCCCGCTATAACACCCTCAAGATTATCAAATTTTATATTTCTTAATTGCTCTAGATCTAAATAATTTTTTAAGCCACCTCCAACAATAAGTTTTTTACGCGTTAAAGAAACATTGGCTGAGATCATCTTCTGATTTAGACCAGAAAGCGTTCCGTCTTTATCAATATCAGTGAGAACATAGCCTCTTATACTTGACGCATCATATGTTTGAAAAATCATTTCTGGTGTAAAGTCACTTTCCTCAACCCAACCTTTGATCATAATTTTGTTGTTTAAAACATCAAGGGCAACATATATTTTTTGTTTAAAATTTTCTGCTAAATTTTTAACCTCCTGACTATTACTAACAGCGTACGATCCGATAATTAAAAAATCAGCACCTAAATCAAAATAGCTTTTAGCAATATTTGCTGAACGTATTCCTCCCCCAATTTGAATAGGTATTGATATAGCGTTTCTAATATTTTGAATTGTCTTGTTGTTTATATTTTTCCTTCCAAAAGCCGAATCAAGATCAACAAGGTGTAATCGTTTACAACCCTGATCCTCAAAATACTTTGCTTGATCAACTGGATTTTCATTAAATACAACACTTGTTTTGTCCTCACCTTTGCTGAGCCTTACGCATTTATTTTCCTTAAGATCAATCGCTGGAAAAATATTCACTATAAATCTTTGAAATAATAATAACCCTTTATTCTTGTTCCATTAATAAAGGCGTATGATGGATTTTCTCCCCACTTAGAAAAGCCTTTGTTTTCAAAAAGCTGAATAGCAGCTGACTGGGTCTCTCTAATATCTAATTGAATACTTTTTTTGTTGTTCTCTTTTGATATTTCTATAGCTCTATCTATCATTGCTTTTGCGAGCCCATACCCCCTAGCCCAAGGTGCTACAAAATGTGATTGTATTTTAGAAATATTTTTTTGAGCTTCATTATTTGATGGATAAAATGATATTTGTGAAGCACCAGCAATTGTGCCATTTAATCGCCCAACAATCAAAATATTGGACTTAATTAAGATTAATCCATTCCAATATTTTTTTAAAGTTTCTACAGGTGGTATTGTTAACCAACCAAAACCTCCTCCGGCTCTAATAGCTTGCTCTGTAATATTACAAAGATCAGCAAGATCTGTTTCAGAAATTTTATTTAAGCTTTCAACAGCTATGTTCATGTTTTCTTTTGCTAAACTGTTCATAATTTTATAAAGTTTTTAATTATATCCAACCCCTGATCAGAACTTTTCTCAGGATGGAATTGAAGGCCGTATATATTTTCTTTATTAACAATAGAAGGAAAATTTATTCCATAATTAGTTTCAGCCATAATATTATCTTTGTTTTTACAATTAAAATAGTAACTATGAACAAAATAATAGTCAGTTTCTTTGGGGTTAATTTTAAGGTTTTTATTTAATAATCTTATTGAATTCCACCCCATATGAGGCATTTTAAGTTTCTCACTGGGAAGTTTTTCTATAGTTCCATCAATCCAACCCAACCCCCTGTGGTCTCCATTCTCTAAACTATTGTTTGCAAGAAGCTGCATCCCAACACAAATACCAAAAAATGGTTTCTTTTTAACAAATGCAAAGTTATTTAACTCATCAATCATTCCTGGAATTTGTTTAAGTCCATTTATACATGTTTCAAAAGCACCTTGTCCAGGAAGCACAATGTGGGTTGAATTTTTTATTGTCTCTAGGTTTCCAGAAACACAAACATCTGCATCAATGTTTTCTTTGTTTATTACTCTCGCAAATGATTGTTTTGCAGACAAAATATTTCCAGAACCATAGTCAATTATGGTTATGTTTTTTTTCATTAATTTATAGTGTGCCTTTTGAAGAGGGTATTATGTTTTTTATTCTTTCATCTAAAGTAAGTGCCTGTCTTACACTTCTTGCAAACGATTTAAAACATGACTCTATAATGTGATGATTATTATCTCCATAAAAGTTTTCAATATGTAAATTACATTTAGACTCATTGCAAAAAGCTTTAAAAAACTCATGAAAAAGCTCCGCATCCATTTCACCTATTTTTTTTAAACCAAGGTTGACCTTCCAAACAAATTCCGGTCTACCAGAAAAATCAATTACCGTTCGAGATAAACTTTCATCCATAGGTATATAAAAAAAACCATATCTGCTAATACCTCTTTTTTCTCCTATGGCTTTATTAATAGCTTCTGCAAGAACATAAGCGGTATCCTCAACAGTATGATGAAAATCCACATGAATGTCACCTTTGGCCTTAAGTTTTAAATCAATAAGACTGTGGTGTGAAAAAATTTCTAACATGTGATCAAAAAACCCTATCCCTGTGGAAATTTCATTTTGGCCTGAACCATCGATGTTAGTTTCGCAATAAATATCTGTTTCTTTAGTCTTTCTGTTTACTTTTGCAGTTCTCATAAAAACGCTTAATATCAGTGATATATAAAATATTCTAGCCAAATCACTTGATTAAAAGAATTAAGTAGCCATTTTTAAATTACTAAAATAAAAAAATATTAAAATGACAACAATTGTAGGAATCAGAAAAGATAATTTAGTGGTTATTGCTGGTGATGGTCAAGCAAGTTTTGGAAACACTGTAATGAAGCCAAATGTAAAAAAAATAAGAAGATTGGGTCAGGACGACTCTGTTATTTCTGGTTTTGCTGGATCTACAGCTGATGCATTTGCTTTATTTGAAAGGTTAGAGTCCAAACTTGATCAGTATAAAAATCAATTAATGAGAGCATGTGTAGAGCTTGCAAAAGACTGGAGAACTGATAGGTATCTTAGAAGGTTGGAAGCAATGATGATTGTTGCAAACAAAGATGTTAGTTTGTTGCTGTCTGGTACTGGAGATGTAATTGAGTCTGATGATGGTATTTTAGCTATTGGATCAGGTGGTCCGTTTGCAAACAGTGCTGCAAAAGCTCTTTTAAAAAATACTGAGATGAACGCGAAAGATATAGCTATTGAGTCTCTAAATATTGCCGCAGATATATGTATTTACACCAACCATAACATAATATCAGAAACAATTGAGTTATAATGGAGTCTAATTTTAGCCCAAGAGAAACAGTCTCTGAATTAGATAAGTTTATTATTGGTCAAAGAAATGCGAAAAGAGCTGTGTCAGTAGCGCTTAGAAATAGGTGGCGAAGAAAACAATTAGATCCATCACTAAGAGATGAAATAGTTCCTAAAAATATTCTAATGGTTGGTCCAACTGGTTGTGGTAAAACCGAAATATCACGACGTCTTGCAAAATTAGCAGAAGCTCCTTTTGTAAAAGTAGAAGCAACTAAATTTACAGAAGTAGGTTATGTAGGAAGAGATGTTGAACAAATTATAAGAGATTTAGTCGAAATTAGTATCAACAGCACAAAAGAAAAAATGGGTAAAGAGGTAAAAGCTAAAGCAGAGAAAAATGCAGAAGAAAAGATTTTAGATATACTTGTCTCCAAAACCTCAAGTGAGTCTACAAGAGATAGTTTTAGACAAAAACTTCGTAGCGGTGAACTAAATGATAAAGAAGTTGAAATTCCTGTTGCAGCAAATGCATCAATGAATTTACCAACAATGGATATACCGGGTATGCCTGGCTCACAAATGGGGATGATTAACCTTGGTGATATGTTTGGAAAAAACTTTGGCAAACAAAAAAAAATGAAAAAAATGACAGTTAGTGAATCTCACGATTATCTTCTTCAAGAAGAAACAGAAAAGTTGTTAGATCAAGATAAGATAAACTCTAGAGCTTTGGATGATGTTGAACAAAACGGAATAGTGTTCATAGACGAAATTGATAAGATAACCTCTAGAAGTGAGAGGGGTGGGGCAGATGTATCCAGAGAGGGTGTTCAAAGAGATTTATTACCTCTTATAGAGGGAACTGCGGTATCCACAAAACACGGTGTAGTTAAAACGGATTATATTTTGTTTATTGCTTCTGGCGCCTTTCATTTATCAAAACCATCCGATATGTTGCCTGAACTTCAAGGGAGGCTTCCTATACGTGTTGAGCTTGAAAGCTTATCAAAAGATGATTTTAAGCTTATTCTTACAGAAACTCAAAATAGCCTTATCAAACAATATGTTGGCCTCCTTGGAACTGAGAAGGTGGATTTAGAATTTGAAGAAGATGGTATTGATTCAATTGCCTCTTTAGCTACTGAAATAAACCAAAATGTTGAAAATATAGGGGCTAGACGACTACACACAATCATGGAAAAACTTTTGGAGGAAGTAAGTTTTAATGCTTCTGATATTGGGCCAACTAAAATAACAATAGATAAAAAATTTGTTGAAACCAACCTAGTCGACTTAATAAAAAGTCAGGATCTTTCTAAATTCATACTTTAAAGATTGATTTTAATATCAACCTTACCTAACGGTTACGTGTGATTAAAAAAATTAAAACCGAACTAATAATTTTAATATTTTTATCAATAAATATTTTTTTATCATACAATATAGATATCGGTCTTTATAATTATTTTTCTAATTTTAATGATAGTCTCGGAGCTATTTATTTAAAAGAATTTTTTATTGGAATAACTAAGTTAGGAGATTCACTTTGGTATTTTTTAATTATTATCACAACTTTCCTTATTTCTGTTATTTTTGAAAAAACAAAAGTACTACCCTCTATGAACTACCAAAAGATAAAAAATTTTTGTGTTTTTGGTTTTTTTTATCTACTATCAATTGGGCTAGTAACACAAATTTTAAAACACCTAGTTGGTAGGCCACGACCAAATTATACTGACCTGAACAATAGTTTTGGTTTCAATTTTTTTTCTTTTGACTCTGCCTTTCATTCTTTTCCTTCTGGTCATTCATCAACAATTATTTCTGTTGTAATAATTTTAAGCTTAATTTTACCAAGTCTTAAAATTCTATTTTATATTTTTGGTTTTTTTATTGCAATCAGCAGAGTTGTTGTGGGTGCCCATTTTGTTACAGATGTTATTGCAGGTATGGTTGTTGCTATCATAGTATACAAAATTTTATTGATGTTTGTTCAAAAACGTTATCAAAATTTTTCATTAAAAAATTATGTGTTAAAACCTTCTCTTTTAACAAAATCTTTAATTATATTTTTAATTACTGCTATTTTTTTAACAATAGGATTTAAGTTTGATATATTCTTTAGTGGATTATTTTATTATGGTAAGAACCAATTTTTCTTACAAAGTTATGATTTTATTTCAATAATTTTTAGAAAAATCCTTCTTCCTTTTTGTATAATTTATATTTTTATATTACCCATACTTGGTAGGTTTTTTTCACTTAAAAAAATATTCTTTGGTTATAAATTTTCATTAAAAGAAATTTTATTTATTTGGGCCTCAGGAATAATCACACATATATTTGTTGTTAATGTTTTATTAAAAAATACCTGGGGCAGAGCAAGGCCTAATGATATTTTACAGTTTGGCGGAACCAATAATTTTACCCCTTGGTATAAATTTAGTGAAGAATGTCTATCAAACTGCTCTTTTGTTTCTGGAGATGCCTCTATTGGTTTTATGCTAATAATATTTTATTTTTTAACAAAAAAAAACACATACTTCTATTTAGCTATAATATCTGGAAGTACCCTTGGGTTTATAAGAATAATTGCAGGAGGTCATTTTTTAAGTGATATAATATTTTCAAATATAGTTGTTGTCTTTATTGTGGCTACGTCCTTCTACATATTTAAAAAAAATTATGGCAAGTAGATTATTAGTTTCTTCAATTATTTTTTTAATAATTTTCAAAGTTGCGGCAATCTATTTTACAAACTTTAGCCTTTATGGTGATGAAGCCCAATACTGGCTTTGGTCACAAAAACCTGATTTAGGATATTATTCTAAACCCCCTTTACTTGCATGGTTTTTAAGTGGGTATTTAGGTTTGTTTGGAGATTCTTTTTTGTCAATAAAAACCTTCCCTATTGCTATTTATTTATTTATTTCTTATGCCATATACAAACTTTGTTTAAATTTATCCTTTAATAAAAAAAATGCTCAATTTTGTGCCGTTAGTTTTTTAGTAATTCCTGCGGCTAGTTTATCGTCTTTTTTAGTATCAACCGATTTATTACTTTTATTATTTTGGACAACTGGAATGGTGTTGCTTCTAAAAACAATAAAAAATAACTCTAATTTAAATTTTTTATTATTAGGTTTAATTATAGGTTTAGGTT
Organism: Pseudomonadota bacterium; assembly: GCA_027625355.1. Taxonomy (GTDB): domain Bacteria; phylum Pseudomonadota; class Alphaproteobacteria; order HIMB59; genus CACPNW01. The sequence continues at coordinate 304 of JAQBWI010000005.1, read as the reverse complement.
TTCTAGCAAAATATGCTGCTATTTATTTTTTATTATGTTTGTTGATGTTATTAGTTTTAGAAAGAAAAAGCTTACATAGTTTTGTAAAAAACCCTGTGGGTGTTTTGGTTTTTTTAATATCATTTGTTACGGTCTTATCACCTAACATTTTGTGGAACTTTACTAATGGGTGGATAACCCTTTCTCACACATCTGATAATGCGAATTTACAAAATTTAAACCTAAGCATTTATGAGCCAATAAAATTTCTTGGATCACAGATTTTAATGGTGGGACCTTTTCTGTTTATTTTTTTTATTTTTTT
>JAQBWI010000112.1 GCA_027625355.1 Pseudomonadota bacterium | reverse complement strand
TTACTGTAAACCATTCCATATTCTTTGATTTTCATCAACATTGAATATACACCATTCCTTCTACCAGGAGTTAATAACGTATCTAAATCCAATGCTGATAAGAGCTCAAAATTTGCATTAGCTATTTCATTAGGCTTTCTCCCTCCATAGATTTCACATAGTATAGTGACCATACCTTTTGAAATAAATGCATCTGAGTCCGAATGAAAATATAGTTTTCCTTCTTCAGTAAAAGGAACAAGCCAAACTTGCGCTTGGCAACCATCTACTTTAAAGCTTTCTTGTCTAAATTCCTCAGGAAATTTTTTAGCGTTCTTGGCTTGATCAAGTAAATATTTATATTTATCCATATCCTCATCAAATAATTCTAAACTTTCCTTAAAATAATTTATTTTTTCTTCAATAGATGTCACGACATATACTTTCTAAGTTCCAATGCGGTTTCTTCAGGTAAGACATCCATAATAAATACTCCCGCCATAGACTCAGAGCCTGCCAAAACTTTTGGTTTATCACCATGTCTTAAGGGTGGATAAAATTCCATATGAAAATGAAAGTTTTTATCATCAAGTTTAGGTGCTGCATGTAACCCCATAATATATGGACATCTTCTTCCTAGAAAATTATCATACCCTGTAACTACTTTTTGAAGAGCGTTTGCAAAAGAATTGTACTCTTCATCTGTAAATTGCCAGGGACCTGCAAGTTGTCTTTTTGGAATAATCCATATTTCATAAGCATATCTTGCAAAAGGAGGGACAGCTGCAATAACGTTGTCATCCTGATAAACAAAATATTTTGTTTCTAGATCATTCATTAATTTCAAAATAAAATTTTCTTTCTTAAAAGCATCAACTTCTTTTTGAATAACTGGTGGTACAAAAGGAAAGGCATAAATTTGACCATGAGGATGATGAAGGGTAACACCACATTCTTCCCCTCTGTTTTCAAATGGCATAACATAACTAATGTCGTCTCTGTTAAGCAATTGTGTATAGCGATCTGACCATGCATTAAAAAGGAGCTCTATTCTTTCTATGGGCATTTGAGCTATCGTATCTAAATGATTAGAAGAATATACTATTACTTCACAATCTCCGTCCGAGGGTTTAACATTTAATCCATCAATTAGTGTCTGATCTTCATTTGTATTAAAACTTGCCCATCTATTTGGAAAGATAGCAACCTCAAAATTTTTAAAAGGAATTTCAGTTGGAAAATTTAATTCTGCTCCAGGACACAAAGGACAATATTCTTTAGGAGGAAAAGCAGTTCTTACTTGCCTTGTTGCAGAATAAGTTACCCATTCTTGTCGAGATGGATTCCATCGCATGTGTGGACTAGGTAATGGTGTTATTTCAAGTTCTTTAGCAGCTTTTTCATTATGTTCTTCATAGCCAAAGAGAAGCAAATGTCTTTTATCATTTCTTTTAAACTCTCTTTTATAAATTTTTTTCATTTATTTTTTTTTCCCACTCAACAGCAGTTTTAATAATTAATTTTAAATCATCAAATTTTGGTTTCCAATTTATATATTGATGAAGTTTATCAACATTAGAAATTAATTTTTCAGAATCCCCTGGTCTCCTTTTATCATATTCAAATATTATTTTATTATCATATATTTGATTAGCAGTATTAATTACTTCTAAAACTGAGTAACCCTTTCCGTATCCGCAATTAAAAATATTACTAATTTTTTTTTCTAATAAGTATTTTGCTGCCTCTAAATGAATACTAGCTAAATCACTCACATGAATATAATCTCTAATTGCCGTTCCATCTTTGGTATTATAATCATCACCAAATATTGAAATTTTTTCTCTTTTTCCAACAGCAACTTCACTTAAAATTTTAATTAAATGCGTTGGAGTATCTGAAATAAGGCCTGATCGTAATTCAGGATCAGCACCAGCAACATTAAAATACCTTAATATAATTGAATTAAATTTATCTTTGTTTTTTAATAAATACTCTTCTGTCTTAACTTTTGACTCTCCATAAGGGTTAAGAGGGTTTAGAGCTTCATCTTCTTTTATTGATTCATTGTTGCTAGGATTTCCATAAGCCGCTGCTGTAGAAGAGAATATAATATTTTTTAGGTTATGTTTGTAGCACGTTTCAAAAAGTTCAATAGCATTATCAGTGTTGTTTTTAAAATATTTATCAGGATATCGAACTGACTCCTCTACTTTAATAAATCCAGCAAAATGCATAAGTAGATCAAAATTCTCGTTTATTAATATATTAGATATTTTCTCTGAATTATTAATATTAGTATTAATTAATTTAACATTTTCAGGAATTAGCTCTTTATTTCCTGTAGAAAGGTCATCAATAATAGTTACATCATGCTTGTCTTCTAAAATAGAAAGCAAAACATGACTTCCTATGTATCCAGCTCCCCCAGTTAATAATATTTTCATAAAATATTCTTAATGATTAATTTAAGCATAATATTATCTCTTATACATGAACTTTACACATTAAATAATTATGTTAATATAAATTATGATCAAATTATTAGATACTCATCAACATTTAGTCTACCGTGATGTCGCTGGCTATAGCTGGGCTAAAGATATACCACCACTTGCTGAAGATAATTTTACTGTTGGAGATTATTTAAAACTTACTGAAGGTCTAGGAATAGGCGGAACTCTATTTATGGAAACAGGAGTTGATGATCCTGATTATCAAAGTGAAGCTAAATATGTCAAAGGTTTAGCTGAAGATCCTGATAATAATATTAAAGGTTTAATTGTTTCTATTAGACCAGAAAATGAAAATGAATTTAATAGTTGGTTTGAAAAAACACTTGAAATGAATGTTTCAGGGTACAGGCGCATATTACATGTTATGCCTGATGAAACCTCTAAAGGGCAAACATTTATAAATAACGTAAAAAAAATTGGTCAAGCTGGCAAGCCATTTGATATTTGTTATCTTCCAACACAATTGTCAATAGCTTATGATTTTGCAAAGAATTGTGATGAAACAAATTTGGTTTTAAATCACTGTGGTGTTCCTTCTATTGCTACCGGGGAAATAGATCAGTGGGGCAAGGATATTAAAAAATTATCAGAATTGCCTAACGTTTTTTGTAAGCTTTCTGGGTTAATGGCTTATTGCGCTCCAGGAACTTCCTCACAAGAAACAATTAAACCTTATGTTGATCATGTGTTGGAGTGTTTTGGTCCTAACAAAATGGTTTGGGGTAGTGATTGGCCGGTTGTAAATCTTGGTAAAGGAATTCAAGAATGGATTTCTGTTACAAGAAATATTTTTTCATCACTGTCGGAAGATGAAGCAGTTGCAATTGGAAATGGAAATGCTAAAAAAATTTATAAAGTAAATATATAAAACTCCCACTGATTTGCCTTGATTTGAAGCTGAGTTAAATACTCCTTTTTAGAAAGAGGATGATACTCCACCATCAACGAGTAATGTTTGACCCGTTACATATTTACTATCTTCAGAGCAGAAAAAGTATACAGCACCTGCTATATCATCTGGATTACCATATCTTCCCATTGGTAGTTTTTCATATTTTAAATAAACATCTTTAAACCAGTCAGTATCCCATTCAAGATTGCCATCTTTCATTACAGATAAAGGTGTGTTTATAAATCCTGGAGCTACAGAGTTTACTAAAATATTTTTTTCTGCTAATTCAACCGCAAGCACTCTTGTCATATTTATTAATCCGCCTTTTGCGGTGTTGTAAGATATATTACCTTTATACCCTCTAATTCCTTGTATTGATGTTATCATGACAATTCTTGGAGTTAGAGACTTTTCCAGAAGAGACAGTGCATACTTTGAGCACAAAAAAGGGGCATCCATGTTGACTTTCATTGTCTTTCTGTAAGCCTCATATGTTTGATCAGCTAATGTATACCCATCTTCAA
>JAQBWI010000111.1 GCA_027625355.1 Pseudomonadota bacterium | reverse complement strand
ATATTATTTTTACAATTTTTTTTCTTCTACCTACTATAGCCTCCTTTGTTTTAGCATTTTATAAATGGAAAGGTGTTAAATCCCCTAAGCCAAGAGGGTGGGGAAACTACGAATATTTATTTTTTAAGGATCAAAACTTTTGGGAAATTTTTCAAAATACTATTTTTTATTCCGCAGGCAGTGTATTTATAACAATACCTCTTGCTTTATTATTAGCACTTGCTCTTAATAATCAAAGTTTAAAATTAAAACCTTTTTGGCGTTTAGTTTTCTTTTCACCTATTGTTACTTCAGTTGTTGCTGCTGCGTTAACATTCAAGATGATACTCAATAGTGAATTCGGGCTTCTTAATTATGCTATAAGCTTTATTGGTATTGAGCCAATTAACTGGGTAGAGTCATCATCTACCTCTAAATGGTCAGTTATGATGCTGGTCGTTTGGAGATGGACAGGCTTAACTTGCATTTATTTTTTAGCTGGATTACAGTTTATTGATAGGATTTTATACGAAGCCGCAAAAATTGATGGAGCAACGGCTTGGCATCAGTTTTGGTATGTCACTCTTCCACAATTAGCGCCAGTAACATTATTTGTTTGTATTATTGTATCTATTGGTTCATTTCAAATATTTGAAGATGTGTTTGTTATGTATAGCGGGAATGACGTTCCTAATCACGCTAAATCAATGGTCGTATATATTATGGAGAGAGGATTTCAGCAGCTAAAATTAGGCTTCGGATCTTCTATCGGTGTATTCATGTTTATGTTTATTTTGGCAATATCATTGTTTCAGTTTAGATCTTTTGCTTCTAACTTAGATCAAGATGCTAACAAAAGTTTTATTGAAAGGATTTTGTCTCCAATTATAGATTTTATAGCTAATATTTTTCCAATTAAGTCTGGTCAGTCTAATAAAAAATCTTTATCTCCAATAGTTGGTAAGCTATCATTAAATATTAGTATAACAATTATTGGTCTAATTACTCTTATCCCTTATGCGTTTATGCTTACATCATCAGTAAAATCAACAGCTGAAATTATGGCATGGCCTCCAATTATTTGGTCTAAAAACCCTAATTGGGAAAATGTGACAAATTTATTTACTGAATTTCCTGCTAACTTATGGATATATAATTCGTTTATTGTTGCAATAGCTGTTACGATATTAACTGTTTTTTTATGTACATTAGCAGGTTACGCTTTTGCAAAATACGATTTTAAAGGAAAGAAAAAGTTATTTATTTTTATGGTTGCTACAGCCATGATACCTTTTCCAATTATCATGATTCCACTTTATGTGTTGGTTGGAAGAATGGGTATGAATGATACTTTACTAGGATTAATAATTCCTTTTATTGCTCCAGCTATTGGTATTTTTATGATGAGACAGTTTATAACATCTGTACCTGATGAATTAATTCAAGCTGCTAGAGCAGATGGGGCAGGAGAGTTTAGAATTTTCTGGCAAATAGTTGTTCCTCTAGTTTGGCCTGGTATAGCAACATTATCCATTATTACCTATGTCAATTCTTGGAATAGTTTTTTATGGCCTCTTATTATCTTAAGGGATGATTTGAATTACACCATTCCTCTTGGTATGACACAGGTATTTGCCTTGAGTGTTGGTCAAGAACCTCAATATGGACAAGCTATGGCTTTTGCTACACTCACAACTATTCCAATTATATTTATTTTCTCCTTTGTTCAAAAATATTATATTGCTGGTTTGTCAGCTGGTGCTGTAAAAGGATAAAATGGAAAAAATTAAATGGGGAATTATAGGTCCTGGAACAATTGCTAATAATTTCGCAGACGGCTTAACAAGCTCTTACTCTGGGCAATTAGTAGGTATTGCAAGTAAAAGCAAAGATAGAAGAAAATCTTTTGGAGACAAGTATGATGTTCATGAAGATTTTCGTTTTGAGACTTACGATGATATTATTAACTCCGAACACATTGAAGCAATTTATATTTCAACTCCTCATCCCTTACATGCAGAGTGGACTATTAAAGCCGCAGGTAAAGGAAAACATGTGTTGTGTGAAAAACCTGGAGCAGTAAGCTACAAAGAAGGTAAAAAAGTTATAGATTCGGTTGATGCAGCAGGTGTTTTTTATATGGAAGGCTTCATGTATAGATGTCATCCGCAAATTTTAAAACTAATAGAATTAATTAAAAGTAAAACAATTGGAGATATTATATCAATCGAATCTTCATTTGGATTTGATATGGGAAAAACTATCCCTGATCACCGTTTATTTAATAAAGATCTTGCAGGTGGAGGAATATTAGATGTTGGTCTATATCCCATTTCTTTTTCAAGACTCGTTGCTGGTACTGCATCAGGGGATAAGTTTTTAGAACCTGAGTTTCTCAATGCAGACGCAAAAATAGGAGACACAGGAGTTGATGAAATTGCTCACGCTAATATTAAATTTAAAAATGGAATAGAAGCTAAAGTTTCTACTGCAATAAGAGAAAGTATGACAAATAATGCAATTATTAGAGGCACAGATGGATCAATTGAATTACCAGATCCATGGATGCCTGGTAGAGATGGTGGGCCTTATCATGCTAAAATAATTATTAGTAAAAATAATGAAGAAGAAATTATAGATGTGAAAGGACCAGAGCATCTTTTTTTCTTTGAAGCTGAACTTGCCAGTCAAAGTATTGCAAAGGAAAAAGTTCAAGCACCACATCCCGCAATGAGTTGGGATGATACATTGGGGAATTTAAAAGCTTTAGATCAATGGAGAGATAAAGTTAATTATAAACTACCACAGGATGAATAATGAAATACGATAAAATTGAAGGTTTAAATAAAGATATATCAAAATTAATAATGGGTAATGACAACCAAACTTATTTTGATGAAGCCTCAAAATTATGGGATAAATGGATGGAAGTAGGAGGCAATGCTTTTGATACTGCTCATATCTATGGAGGGGGCTCTATGGAAAAATTATTGGGAGAATGGCATAGAAAAAGAAACAATTTAAAAGATTTGGTAATTGTTGCAAAAGGTGCGCATACCCCTAATTGTGATCCAAAAAGTATCTCTTCGCAATTAACAGAGTCTTTAGATCGTTTACAGTTAGAGACTGCTGATATTTATATTATGCATCGAGATAATACCGACATTCCAGTTGATGAATTTGTTGATGTGTTGAACGAAGAAAAACACAAAGGAAGAATTAATATCTTTGGAGGCTCTAATTGGACATTAGACAGATTTAAAGAAGCAAATAGTTGGGCTGAAAGTCATAATAAAAGTAAATTAAGCATCCTAAATAACAACCTAGCTTTATCAAAAATGATTAACCCACTATGGGCTGGATGTATTTCCTCCAATGATGATGAAATCTTAAAATATTTAGAAGAAAATCAAGTGGCTCATTTGTCTTGGTCAAGTCAGGGCAGGGGATATTTTCTTCCTGATGAAATTACGCAAAAGATAGAAGACAAAATAACATCAGATGAATCTTCCTGGAGAAAACCTGGTGAGCATTCAAGCGGTCCCTTAAGTTGTTATGACAGTGAAGATAACAGAGAGAGAAAAAAAAGAGTTTTTGATTTAGCAACAAAATTATCAGTAGAAAGTCAAAATATAGCTGGAGCGTGGCCTATAAATTTAAAATTCCCTTCCTTTGCTTTGATTGGACCACGAACAGTTGAAGAATTAATTTCTAGTTTAGGAAACTTAGAAGTTGATTTGTCTGATGATGAAATAAACTGGTTAAATTTAAAAGATTAGGTAATTTTACCGTCACTTTTACCTTTATTTAATATTGGCTCAATTAACTTAGATAAATTATTTGGATTATCTCCTTTTTCGATTTTTTCTAAAATTTCTACAGCCATCTTACCCATTTTTGTAAGAGGGTGACTAATAAAAGTAAGATTTTGTGAGCTTAAATAATTA
>JAQBWI010000110.1 GCA_027625355.1 Pseudomonadota bacterium | reverse complement strand
TTAGTAAGTATGGAAACAATAATTAAAAAATTAGAAGAGCAAATTAGCTTTCTTCAAAATGAAGTGAATCAAATGAGTGATGAAATTTTTACTCAACAAAAAGAAATTTTAAAATTAAATAAAAAATTAATTAATTTAAAAAATAAAATTGATATTATTGAAGCAAATACAGAAAATTTAAATTTAGATGATGATGTTCCTCCACCTCATTATTAAAAAAATTAAATTAAATTAATACTAGCGAACTGTTAATCAAAACTTTATATGGCTTTATAAATCAAACCTCCAAAATTAATGATCAAATCTTCTATAAGTCAATTTGCTAATTCAATAGGGTTTAATAAGGACGAATATATTCCTAAAGAAGGTGTTTCCATCTCATTATTTAAGGTCGAATTATTATCTGGTCTCACCGTATCTCTTGCTTTGGTTCCAGAAGCTATCGCCTTTGCTTTTGTGGCAGGCGTAACACCTCTTGCCGGATTATACGCAGCTTTTATTGTAGGTTTGATTACTGCAATTATAGGCGGTAGACCCGGCATGATTTCAGGAGCAACAGGAGCGCTAGCAGTTGTTATGGTTGCGCTAGTTGCTGATCATGGATTGCAATATTTATTTGCTACTGTTGTTTTAATGGGCATATTGCAATTACTTGCGGGTATATTTAGATTGGGTAAATTTATAAGAATGGTTCCACAACCAGTAATGCTCGGGTTTGTTAACGGTTTAGCAATTGTAATAGGCCTATCTCAATTACATCAATTTCAAATTTTAAATTTAGATGGAAGTTTTACTTGGATGTCTGGCGATGTTTTAATTCAATCACTGATTTTTGTTTTTTTAACTATGCTAATCATTTGGTATCTTCCAAAAGTTACAAAGATTATCCCATCTACTTTAGCTGCTATCTTATTTGTAACAATGCTAGTTATCTGGCTTGATATATCTATTCCAAGAGTTGGTGACTTAGCCAGTGTTTCAGGAGGGTTACCAGTTTTTTCTATTCCAACTATACCTTTAAATATTGAAACTTTTTTAATTATTTTTCCTTATGCATTAATACTCTCAGCAATTGGATTAATAGAAAGTTTGTTAACTTTAAATTTAGTGGGTGAAATAACTAATAAAAGAGGCGGTGCTAGCCAAGAGTGTTTAGCTCAAGGATTTGCAAATACTGTAACTGGTTTTTTTGGAGGCATGGGAGGGTGTGCAATGATTGGTCAATCTATGATAAATGTAAAATCAGGAGGAAGAACAAGAATTGCAGGAATTTCAGCTGCTATATTTCTTTTAATTTTTATACTTTATACGTCATCTCTTATTGAACTCATACCAATAGCATCATTAGTAGGGGTAATGTTTATGGTGGTAATAGGAACTTTTGCATGGAATTCTTTGAAATTACTATTTGTAGTTCCTAAATCAGACGCATTGGTGATTATTTTAGTTACCATTGTTACTGTGCTTGAAGATTTAGCTATAGCCGTGGTAGTGGGAGTGATATTCTCAGCGCTAGTCTTCGCATGGAAATCAGCTTCTAAAATTAGAGCTAATGAGAGAGCTTCCTTAACAGAAAAAAATGCTAAAGTTTATGAGATAGAAGGTCCTTTATTTTTTAGTTCAACTAATAGTTTTTTAGAATTATTTAAACCTAGTATGGATCCAGAATTGGTTATAATAGATTTTGCTAACTCTAAAGTTATCGATCAATCAGCTTTAAAAGCTATCGAAGATATAGCCGAAAGATATTCTAATCTTGGTAAAAAAGTTAAACTTCGACATTTATCGAAGGATTGCCACCGTCTTTTGAGTAGAACTGGTCAATTAATTGTAGATAGTGATGACGACCCAGATTATGGCTTAGCAGTGGATTACGATATAAAATTAGGAATTTTTGGAAAATAATATTTAATATAAACTATATAGATTATATTGTGTGTTTAAAATGAGTGATTTTAATTTCAATACAACACCTGGCATAATATTTGGAAAAGGAGTTTCTACCAGCTCTAGTGATAAAATTATTGATAAGCTTGGAGATAATATTTTTTTAATCACTGATGCAGATCTTATAAAAATTGGATTAAACAAATCCATCATTAATGAACTTTCTAAATCTTCAAGTGTTGAAGTTTTTGATGATGTAGAATCTGATCCATCAAAAAAAACACTTATAAAAGCATTAGATAGGGCAAAAACTTTTAAACCAACAGGTATATTGGGCTTTGGCGGAGGTTCATCTATGGATATAGCAAAATTAGTTTCTTTATTAATAGGCACTGAACAAAGTATTGAAAATATTTGGGGAGTAGGGAACGCTAAAGGACCAAGGTTGCCTTTAGTATTAATTCCAACTACAGCAGGAACTGGATCAGAAGTAACACCAATATCGATAATAACACTTGAGGGTGATCAAAAAAAAGGAGTATCATCTCCAATCATATTACCCGATCTTGCTGTCCTCGATCCTGAACTTACACTAAATTTGCCTAGAGATATTACTGCCGCAACTGGTATTGATGCAATGGTTCATGCAATTGAATCATATACTTCCATTAATAAGAATAATAATCCTATATCAAAATTACTTGCAATTGAATCTTTAAAACTTTTGGGGACTTCGATAGAAACTGCAGTATTTGATGGTCACAATATAGAGGCAAGAAGCAACATGCTTCTTGGTTCTATGATGGCAGGTCAAGCTTTTGCTAATTCTCCTGTATCTGCTGTTCATGCTCTTGCCTATCCTATTGGTGGAATATTTCATATTCCCCATGGTTTATCTAATTCTCTTATTTTACCCCATGTTCTTAAATTTAATTCTATTAATCCTAAAGCTTGTGAACAATATGCTTTTCTTGCACCTTTAATATTTAAAGACATTAATCTAAAAACCAATAATCAAATTATATGTAATGAGTTTATAGAGAGGTTAGAAAATTTATCCTCATTACTTAATATACCATCCAAACTTAGAGATATTGATATACCAAAAGAAGCTTGTGCTAAGATGGCAAAAGAATCAATGAAACAAACTAGATTATTAGTTAATAATCCTCGTGAAGTCACTGAGGAAGATGCATTCAATATTTATAATGCTGCTTGGTAAATTAAAACTTAACTTTTATTTTTTTTAAATATATGATTAATCTTCAATGAATTTAAAACTAATATATTTTAAAATGAGAGCATTAGCTGAGGCTCCAAGAATACTTTTTCATTACACAGGTATTGAATTTGAAGATTTAATGTCTTGGGAATACTATGGAGAAGATTGGTCTATTACAAAACCTAAGGTTTCTTTTAAACAACTACCCGTGTTAATAATTGATGACAAACATGAGGTGGCTCAAAGTATAGCTATACTAAATTATATTGAAAAAATCGCAGGCTTAGATATCAAAGATCAAATTCAATCAGCTAAAGCAGATGCTATTTTGCAAAGTGCTCAGGAATTATTTGCTCCATTAAATCCTACAGTCAATTTTGCTACAGGTGAAAACTTTATTGAAAAAAGAGATACAATTAAGCCCATTCTTATGTCAAGATTTGATGATTTTGATAGAATTTTAACCTCTAGTGGAAAAAAGTATTTTATTGATGAAAAGCCACATGCTTGTGATTTTGCTGTTTTTCATCACTTAGATTTATCAAAAAAACTTGATCCAACATTAATCGAAAACTTTCCTAGACTTGAAAAATTTATATACGATATTTCCTCAATCGACTCAGTTGCCAATTATTTAAATAATAGACCAGAATTGATTGATGTTAGTATTGAGCCTAAGTTATTAATTAATGGAATACCTCACCCTACGGGAGTTAAACAAACATAATTTAATCAAACTTTAATAATGTTTGAATAAATTTTTATTATCGTTATAGCCATAATAAATTTACTTTATCGTCGTTTTTTTTAAATTCTAAAATTTTGATTTAGTTAATTTATAATTAAATATGACATTATTTTCAAAATATAATCTTAATGAAGTTCTAAA
>JAQBWI010000109.1 GCA_027625355.1 Pseudomonadota bacterium | reverse complement strand
CTTGGTAATAATAATCTGGAAATGACCAAAGGAAAAAAAATATCATTTTTACATATTGATGCACATACAGATACTTTTAGTCAACTTGATCATTTTATGGGAGCAAAAAAAGTGCCGCGCACTGGGGAGCTTATCTTGTTGATCAAGGAATTATAGATCCTCGTAATAGTATGCAAATTGGAATGCGTGGTAACCCTCGAACCTTGGATTGGTTACAGCCTAGTTATGATCTTGGATATAATGTTGTAACGATGGCAGAGTTTAAAGAAAGAGGTATCAAAACAGTCATAGATGAGACTCTTGAAAAAATTGGTGACAATCCTGTTTACATCACTTTTGATCTAGATTCATTAGATGCTTCAATAGCTCCAGCAGTTTCAAATATTGAACCTGGTTTTACTGGCTTTACAATAGATGAAGCTAAAAAATTGATTCAATCAGTAAAAAATAAAAACGTAATTGGTGGTGATGTTGTTTGTTTAATGCCCACCAAAGATCATAAGAATAATATTACTTCAATGCTAGCTGCATCTATTATGTTTGAAATTATTAGTGTAATTGCGTACAATTAAATGTTTGCTTTTCAAAAAAATTAAATATGAAAAAGTATACCCAGCATCAAAAACCTGCAGATGGGGATGAGCGAAAATTAAATTCACCTGTTATTTGTTATCCAAATGATACTTTGAAAATTCCATATTGGGATAATTATCAGAAAGCAAGAGAAGAACTAACAAAAGTAGATGAGATTATAATTCCACCAAGAGATGCAAAATGTTTTGATGTAAAAGCAGGATATTTTTTTAGAATAGAAAGCACTGATGGACCGCAAGTTGGAGATCTTAATTTATTCAATGCTAATAATTATAAAGAAAAATTTTATTCAGGTAAAACGCGTGCTCTACATGGAACACACCTATCCCTAAAAGATCAAATGTGGAGTTCTTTCCCTTATATGAGGCCGCTTGCTACTATTACATACGACTCTCTAGATTGGTACGGATTTGATAAAGATGGAGGTTCAGTTCACGACGTTATTGGGACAAGGTGTGATCCATATACAAATAATTTAATTTCAAATAATCAATATCATTTCTGTTGTCACTCCAATCTCACAAGGGCTTTAGTTAATGAAAGAAATTTACAAAAAGAAGAAGCTGAAAATTTAGTTCATGATGTTCTTAATGTATTTATGTGTACAGGTTTTACTCATGACACACATCAATATTTTATGAAGGCAAGCCCGGTTAGACCAGGTGATTTTTTAGAATTTTTTGCTGAAGTAGATTTACTTGGTGTGCTATCCGCTTGTCCTGGAGGTGACTGTAGTTCTGAGCATTCATCAGACACTGCTAAGTGTTATCCCTTAAAAATATCAGTATTCAAAACAACATCTAAAGTTTTAGATAGTTGGACATCTCCCTTAGTATCAAATTATGATCAACTACACGGTTTATAAAAATTAAATATAAACTCTTTTTACTCTTTTAGAAATAGATGTAAGTATTTCATCACATATTGTGTTACATTGATTTGCAATTTTATCAATTCCATTCGAATGATTAATTATTTCCATATAGTCACCTACTTTTATTAATTTATCATTTTTTGAAATATCTACTGTTATTGAGTCCATTGATACGCGACCTATAATTTTAAAAGTTTTGTTTTTGAAATAAGCATTACCTTTATTGCTTAATACTCTGGAAATTCCATCGGCATAACCTATGCCTAAAATTGCTACTTTTAATTTTTTATGAGTTTTATATGTTTGATTATATCCTACAAATTCATTTTTACTAATTTCCTTTATTTGAAGAATTTTTCCTTTTAAGCAAATAACTGGTTTTATAATTTGTTTCATTTTTGTATTGAAATGACCACCATATAAAGACATTCCCGGTCTAACTAAATCATGATGAAAATTATTTCCTAAAATTATTCCCATCGAATTGGAGAGACTATTGTACTTAGCATTAATTTTAAGATTAATGGCGGATTTAAATTTATTATTTTGTAAAACATTATAATTATTTTTACCCTCATCTGCACTTGATAAATGACTTAATAAAATGTGAATTTTATTATGGTAAAAATTTATTTTTAGTAGATCATTTATGTCTAATCCAAGTCTATTAAGACCTGTATCTACATGAATCCCAAATTTTAATTTTTTGTATTGTTTTATTTTTTTGATTACAAAGTTATATTCATCTTTATCATTAATTATAGGTATAATATTAGTGTTATTAAAAATTGATAATTCATTACTTTCTAATCCATTTAAGACATAGACATTAGCTAATAATTTTTTTTTTCTTATCTCTAATGCTTCTTCGGTAGTTGCAACAAAAAAATGTCTACACTTATTTTTATATAAAGTTTCAAATGTTTTGATCACTCCAATTCCATATGCATCTGCTTTGATCGTTGCGGCACAAATAGATTGATTGGCTATTTTAGATAATTTTTTATAATTAAATACAAGATTTTTTAAATTTACTTCAAGAATTGCATTATGTTTAATCACCAAATAACACTAACAGATTTTAAAAATTAATTAAATTTTTTTACCGCTGAAGACATTACTTTTAACTTACTAATAGCAAGACCTCTACTAAGGTGGCCAAGGCCACAATCTGGAGCAGCAATTAATTGCTCTTTAGCTATAAATTTTAGAGCTTCATTTAATCTGACTGTAATTTCTTCTTCAGACTCAATTTTAGAATTTGCAATTTTAATAAGTCCAAAGATTACTTTTGTTTTAGTATAATCTTTTAATAAACTTAGATCATTATGACGATGCGCATCCTCAATTGAAACGCTATCAATTATAGAGTCATCCAACGCTTTTGCAATTTTCTTATACGAATCTAAGGGTGCTTTCGGATAATTAACAGCATCTAACTTATCAGGATAGCCACAACAAATATGTGTTATTCTCTCGACATTTTCTTGATTTATTCCATCAAAACATTTTTCTAAATTTTTTATACCAAACGCAAGTGCATTATCTGGTTTTCTTGCAAATAATGGTTCATCCACTTGTATATATTTACATCCTGCACTCACAAGTCTTTTAATTTCAACGTTAATAGCGACTGCTAAGTCATTACCCATTTCTTCATCAGAAGTGTAATGAGTGTTAGCAATTGTATCAGTTATAGTCATAGGTCCGGGGATAGTAACTTTAACAGGTTTAGATGTTTGTGATTGATTTAGTTTCCATTCACTAACCAAAAACTCTTCTTTTGCTTTAATTTTATTCGTTATAGTTGGAAGCCAACATTTATAGTTCCCTGTTCTTGCAACTTTTTCCGTAAGAGTATCAAAATCAACGCCTTCTAAATGACGACAATGGTAATGAATATAATTTTCTCTTCTAACTTCACCATCAGTTAAAATATCAATTCCACATTCTTCTTGATCTATAATTACTTCTCTTGCTGCTTTAAGAAAAATTTTATCTGCCTCTGATCCCATCCGCTTAATTTCTTCATTATAAAACTTAGTAGGATTAGTTGTATCAGTTCCGCCTGAAGCATTAAACCAATCTGTTATTTTTAAAAAAGCGGGTTTAGGAAATGCTCCTATAACAGTCGTAAGCATAAATTAATTTATCACTTTTCTAGATTGTGGTCCATTAACTTTTGAAACACCTTTTTTTGAAACTTGTAAACTTGAAAGCTGTCTGTCTTGATGTCTAAGTCTATGACTTAATAAATCACTCATTAATTTATTTTTAATTTCTTGATATTTTTTATCTTCTGCTAAATTCTTCATCTCTTGAGGATCATTTTCAAGATCGAATAATAAAGCTGGCAAATTTGGAAAATGTACATATTTCCATTTTTTGGTTCGAATACAGATTAGGCAACATTCTTCCGGTGTTAGTATTTTTTCTTTAACAAATTGTGAGTAGTGACTTTCACTAAAATCAAATTCAAAAACAACATGGGATTTAATTGATTTCCTTCTGCCTTTTTTAGTATAATCAAT
>JAQBWI010000108.1 GCA_027625355.1 Pseudomonadota bacterium | reverse complement strand
TATTATAAGTATTAATAGTTAAAAATATTTACTATTAGCTTAATAAATATTTATTTCATAAAATATTGTCAGTTATATGTAAGTATTTTTATATAAAAACTATATATTTAATATGAGATCTCTAAATTCATTTAATACTAAAAAACAAATCACAATTGATGATAAGGTTTATTGTTATTTTGATCTGAATGTATTAGCTAATACTTACGGATTTGATTTATTAAAAATTCCTAATTCAATAAAAATACTTTTAGAAAACTTAATTAGAAACGAAGATGGAGAGTCTGTTACTAAGGTCATGATTTCTAATTTATGTAAGGAAATCAATGAATCTAAAGACAATTTCGAAATATCTTTTTCACCAACCCGAGTTCTAATGCAAGATTTTACAGGTGTTCCTGCAGTAGCAGATTTAGCAGCAATGCGTGATGCCTTAAATGATATAGGTTTAGACCCTAATAAGATCAATCCATTATCAAGAGTAGATCTTGTCATTGATCACTCTGTCATGGTTGACTACTTTGGAAACAATGACGCCTATGAGGATAATGTAAAAAAAGAATTTGATAGAAATAAAGAAAGATATGAGTTTTTAAAATGGGGTCAACAGACCTTTAATAATTTTTATCTAGCGCCACCTGGGGGAGGTATATGTCATCAAGTAAATCTTGAAAATATTGCTACAACAATTTGGTCAGGTAAAATTGATGAAGATAATTATCTTTACCCTGATTCAGTTGTAGGAACAGATAGTCATACAACAATGGTTAATGCTCTTTCAGTATTAGGCTGGGGAGTTGGGGGGATAGAGGCTGAAGCGGCTATGTTGGGTCAACCAATATCTATGAATATTCCTAAAGTTGTAGGTTTTAAACTAATTGGAAATCTTCAAGAAGGAATAACTGCAACAGACTTAGTACTTACCATAACTCAAATATTAAGAAAACATGGTGTAGTGGGAAAATTTGTAGAGTTTCATGGGGAAGGTTTAAATACTTTATCTTTATCCGATAGATCAACTATATCAAATATGGCACCAGAATATGGAGCTACATGTGGTTTTTTTTCAACAGATAAAGAGACTATAAAATACCTTCAATTGTCTGGAAAAGATGATCATCAGCTGGAAATTGTTAAGAAATATACCGCTTTACAAAAACTTTGGATTGATCAAGATTATGACCCTAACTTTGATGAAGAGTTAAGCTTAGATCTAAGTAAAATTGAACCCTCAGTTGCAGGACCTAAACGTCCACAGGATAAAATATTTATTAGAGATATTCCTCAAGTTTTTAAAACAATAGATGACTCAAAGTTTAATAGAACTGACTCAAATAAAAAACTTCAATCAGGGGATGTTGTAATTGCAGCTATAACAAGCTGTACAAATACCTCTAATCCTAATGTTATGGTAGCAGCAGGTTTAGTAGCAAAAAAAGCTGTAGAGCTAGGTTTGTCTGTAAAGCCATGGGTTAAAACAAGTTTAGCTCCTGGCAGTAAAGTTGTCAGCGATTATTTAGATAAAGCAAATCTTACAAAGTATCTTGATCAAATAGGTTTTAATTTAGTTGGGTATGGTTGTACGACCTGTATTGGAAATTCTGGACCATTAGAAGAGTGGGTGTCTGATGAAATAAAAAGTAAAAATTTAACAGTTTGTTCTGCTCTATCAGGTAATAGAAATTTTGAGGGCAGGGTTCATCAAGAAGTAAAAGCAAATTTTCTAGCTTCACCTCCATTGGTAGTTGCTTTTGCTCTTGCTGGCAATATGAACATTAACTTATTTAATGAACCTATTGGAATAAGTAGTTTAGGAAATGAGGTATATTTAAAAGATTTATGGCCGTCTTCTTATGAAATAAATAAAATAGTTGAAAACTCACTAACTACTCAGATGTTTAAAACAAGATATGATGAGATTTATAAAGGTGATAAAAATTGGCAATCAATAAAAAGTATTTCTAACAAGACTTATTCTTGGAATTCTTCAAGCACGTATATAAAACATCCTCCTTTTTTCAGTGACGAAAAAAAACAAACCGAAGATATTATTAACGCAAGAATCCTTGCAATGTTGGGCGACAGTGTAACAACCGATCATATTTCACCAGCTGGCGCAATAAAGCCAGATAGCCCTGCAGGAAAATATTTAAATGAAAGACAGATAACTAGAAAAGATTTTAACTCATATGGTTCTAGAAGAGGCAATCATGAAATAATGATGAGAGGAACATTTGCCAATATTCGAATTAAAAATGAGATTGTTCCTGGAGTTGAGGGAGGGTTTACAAAATTTTTTAATACTGATGAACAAATGTCAATTTATGATGCTGCAATCGAGTATGAGAAAAAAAATATTCCACTAGTTGTGTTTGCAGGTAAGGAGTATGGAACTGGATCATCAAGAGATTGGGCTGCTAAAGGAACTAAATTATTGGGTATAAAAGCGGTTATTGCCGAGAGTTTTGAAAGGATACACCGTTCAAATTTAATTGGTATGGGTGTATTGCCATTACAATTTATTGATGGACAAAATAAACAAACACTTAAACTTGATGGAAGTGAGATTGTTTCAATAAAAGGCTTAAATAATATTAGTCCAAATTCAGAAATTGATTGTGAAATTCATTCTGATCAAAAAAGAAACTTTAAACTTTTATGTAGAATAGATACAACCAAAGAACTGGATTATTATAAGCAAGGTGGTATTCTTCAATACGTGTTAAATTCAATTATTAAAAAAGCATCTTAAAACAAGTGAATGAAACTGATGGCAACCTGGTAGCCATATTAGGTCCAACTAATACGGGAAAAACTTACCTAGCTTTTGACAGAATGATGGCTTACCAATCTGGCATATTTGGTTTTCCATTACGTTTATTGGCTAGAGAAAATTATGATAAAGCTGTTAAGAAAGTTGGTATAAATAAAGTTGCTCTAGTCACAGGCGAAGAAAAATTTATACCTAAAGAAGCAAAATACTTTTTTTGTACTGTAGAGTCTATACCTAAAAATTTAAAAGTTGAATGTGTAATTATTGATGAAATTCAATTAGCCTCAGACTATGAAAGAGGTCATATTTTTACTGACAACTTACTTAATACAAGAGGTGAATATGAAACAATTTTATTAGGTTCTCTAACAATTAAATCATTGTTATTAAGAATGTTTCCTAAAATAAAAATTGAGTCTAAAGAGAGATTTTCTCGATTAAGTTTTGTGTCAAATAAAAACTTTTCTAAGTTAAAACCAAGATCAGCTATAATAGCTTTTAATATAAATAATATTTATGAAATTGCAGAAAATCTCAGATCTCATAGAGGTGGAGCAGCAGTTGTCTTAGGGTCTTTAAGTCCAAGAACTAGAAATGCCCAAGTTGAAATTTATGAAGATAAAAAAGTTGATTACTTAGTTGCAACAGATGCAATTGGAATGGGTTTAAATTTAAATATCAATCATGTGGCATTTTCCTCTGTAGAAAAATTTGATGGAAGATTTAAAAGAAACTTACACCCAAATGAATTAGGTCAAATTGCAGGTAGAGCAGGAAGATATGAAAATAACGGAACTTTTTCATTGCTTAAAAATGCAGGTGAATTGGATATAAAAACAATTCAAAACATTGAAGATAGTAACTTTGATTCTATAAATAAAATTTATTGGAGAAATTCAGATTTAGATTTTACTAGTGTTGATAATTTTTTAAATAGTCTAAAAACAATTCCAGTTAATAGTTATTTTATTCATAAAAAAAATGCTGTGGATGAATTAAATTTTAGAAATTTAATTGATGATTTATCAATAAAAAAATTACTAACTAATCAATATAGGATAAAATTATTATGGGATGTGTGCCGAATTCCTGATTTTCAAAAATTATTTAATGATACTTACCTTCAATTATTAAAAACAATTTTCTTACTTTTAGTTAAAAACGAGCAAATTCCTAAACCATGGTTAGAAAAGAATATTTTAGGACTTCAAAAATTTAATGGTGGTATTGAGGAGCTT
>JAQBWI010000107.1 GCA_027625355.1 Pseudomonadota bacterium | reverse complement strand
CTCTTTAGGATTTTCTTCTCTCAAAGATGTAATTGGCAAAACTGAATTATTATTTCAAACACACTATGGTTCGAGTGATTTAGATAATTTGGACCTCAACCCTATCCTGACAAAGATTGATGATGGTAAAGTTTATGATTATCACTCTGAAAAATTTAGGAATGAAGTCCCCAAAACTCTCGATGATTTATTTGAAAAAGATGGTAAAGAATTTATTCAATCGGGTCAAAAAATTGAATTAACTTATAATATC
Organism: Pseudomonadota bacterium; assembly: GCA_027625355.1. Taxonomy (GTDB): domain Bacteria; phylum Pseudomonadota; class Alphaproteobacteria; order HIMB59; genus CACPNW01. The sequence goes on along the minus strand of JAQBWI010000107.1, from coordinate 3,759 downwards.
CAAAATACTCTTAGATCTATAGGTACAAAAATTTCCTCTTTTATAACTAGAAATTATGGAATGAATATTTTATCTGATGATCATGTCACTTTAAAGCTAAGAGGTTCTGCTGGACAGTCCTTAGGTGCTTTTGCTGTTAAGGGGCTTACCTTGAGAGTTTTTGGCGACGCCAATGATTATGTCGGCAAAGGCTTATCTGGTGGAAAAATTATTGTCCAACCCAGAAGTTCATTTAGCCAACCAAGTCACGAAAATGTTATTATCGGAAATGTAACTCTATATGGAGCAACGGCAGGCACACTCTATGCTGCTGGCCAAGCAGGTGATAGATTTTGTGTCAGAAACTCTGGCGCACTAGCTGTAGTTGAAGGTTGCGGCGCTAATGGATGTGAGTACATGACTGGTGGTAGTGCTATCATTTTAGGTAATATAGGAGATAATTTTGGCGCCGGTATGACTGGAGGTTCAGCCTTTATATACTCTAACCAAAAAAACTTACCAGAAATGATGAATAAAGAAAATGTAGATACATACCAAGTTGTTGACAATAACTGGAAAGATTTTCTATTCAAAGTTTTAGTTGATTTTAATAAACAAACCAAATCGAAGCGTGGGGCTTTTATTATTGAAAATTTTAATCAAGAAATATCAAACTTCGTTCATGTTGTGCCTGATGAAGTTGTTGACAAGCTTAGCTTCCCAGTTACCTCAGAACATAAGATTGCTTAAATAAACTTGGTTATGGTTTTCAAGCTATAATTATCGGACATACTATGATCAGCCCCCTTAATTGTAATATTTAGTAGAAGCGGAAAGTTCTTTTTTTTTAAAAATTTATCATTGTAGTTATAAGGTATCGTGTGATCATTTCCTCCATGAAAAAAAATTGTTTCACCTTTAAAAATTTTATTTATCTTCCTGATAAGGTATTTACGACTATTTGAAAATAAATTAAGTGAATATTCATAATAAAAGTCATTACTTACTTTTTTCCTAACAATTTTATTTGATTTAATGCATTTTTTATTTTTATCAGTTAATTCTTTCCATAATAAGTCAACAGTAAAGTCTGGAGCCGGAGCTATTCCAATAAGTTTTTTAATTTTATTTGGATTTTTTAGTGAAAATAACATAGCCACCCATCCACCCATACTACTTCCAATAAGAATGGGATTGGATATTTTTAAAAACTTTATTAAATTATTTAAATCTTCATACCAATCACCAATACCATAATCTGTAAAATTTCCGCTGGATTTTCCATGCCCTCTAAAATCAAAGCATAAATATGAATAATTTTTTTCTTTACAGTATTTGTTGAAATAAACTGATTTTTTACCGTTCATATCCGACTTAAGACCATGAATAAAAATTACAGTTTTTTCTCTTCTTTTATAATATCTATAAGCTATTTTGTTGTTGTTTACGCATAGGAACTCATGTTTTGACACAATCTAAATCTATAAAAAAAATCAACTGTCTTCAAATTATTCCTAATCTTGGATTTGGAGGAGTAGAGACTGGTGTTAAGAATTTACATAGATATATAAACGCATCAAGTAATAACTCAATAATATTATGTCAAAAAATATACGATAGAACATATAAAAATGATGAAAAAGTGATTGAATTACATTTATCATTTAAAAATCCTTTTAATTTTCTGAGAATAAAAAAAATATTAAATGAAACCATAAAAAAATTTAATATAAACACAATACACATCTCATCGAGAGCACCAGCATTCTTTTATGCAAGTCACTTAAAAAAAAATTTTGATATTAAACTAGTTACAAGTATTCATAATCCATTTGAGAATAAAAACTTTTTTAAGAATCTTTATAATAAATCGTTGCTTAAAGGTGATGCTATTATTTGTAACTCATACTATGTAAAAAATTATATCGAAAAAAACTATTGCTATTCTAAAAAAATATTTCCTATAGTAAGGGGTATAGACATTTCATATTTTAAAGATACAAAAAAAAAGATCATTAAAAATTTAGAGAATTATACCTTATTTAATCCGTCAAGAGTTACTAGATGGAAGGGTCATTTAAATTTGTTAAAACAGTTCCTTCATTTTGATGAAAAGTTAAAAAATAAAATTACAATTAAACTTATATCTAATCACTCAAGTAAATATGAAATAGAACTAGATAATTTTATAAAAAACAATTTATTAACCTCCAAGGTAATTTTTGAAAAGCCAACAAATGAAATTAAAGAACTTTATTTGAGTGCAGATATTGTAATTAATTCCTCAATTAATCCAGAAGGCTTTGGCAGAACCATATCTGAGTCATTAGCTTTAAATATTCCTGTAGTTGGTCCTAATCAGGGTGGGGTAAAAGAACAGTTAAAGATATTTGATATAAATTTAATGTATGATGTTTATTCTTCTGCCTCTTTGAAAAAAGCCTTGATGTATGTAATTGATAATTATTTTGAAATTTCATCCAAATCTAGAGATTTTGTTATAAATAACTTTTCTTTAGAAAAAATGGCTAAAGAAACGTTAAAGGTTTATGAAATATAAAAGGATCTTAGTTATAAAACATGGTTCGATAGGTGATTTTGTTATGGCCTTGAGGGCTATGCAATCCATCAGAGAACACTTTCCTAATAGTCATTTAACTTTAGTCACAACTAATTTGATTAATAAACTATTTAGTCAAATACCCTTTTTTGATCAAATAATTATTGATGAGAGAAAGAGTTTTTTTGATGCTTTTAGATTCACCAATCATTTAAAAGAAATAAATATTGATCTTGTGATTGATTTGCAGAATTCAAAAAGAACTCAATTTTATCATTTTATTACGCGTATTTTTCACTCTAAAATTATCATCAATAGTTCGAGAAAATTTTCTCAATTAAGATACGCTACCCCAGATCATGGAACTGAACATGTTATTGAAGGTTTAAATAATCAATTAAAATTATTACATATAAGACCTTCATTAAATTCTGATATTGATTGGCTTAGAAAAAAAGACTTTGTTAATCCAATAAATAAAAAATTTGTTCTACTTATTCCCGGTACATCTAAAAATGGTTCAAAAAAACAATGGCCCTCAGAAAGTTTTGCAAAATTAAGCAAACTTATAAATGGTTTAGATTTAGATGTTATTATTTCGGGAACCCGTAATGATAGTAAAATAATCGAAGAAATAATTAGTCAAGCCCCTAGAGTTATTAATCTTGAACAATATTCTGATTTCCCAAATTTTATTAATTTATGTGATAATGCTTCAATTATTATTTCAGTAGATACTGGGCCAGCTCATATTGCTGCTTATTCAAATACACCTTTGATATGGATTGTAAAAAAAAGTTCTTATAGTATTACCAATAAGCCATATTCAAAAAATACCTATACTATTGAGGCAGAGGATATGTGTTCAGTGACTGTCGAAGATATTTTTAAAAAGATACTAAAATTGATTTAGACAAGAGATAATTTCGCTATTTAGTTTTTTTCCACTAGTGCTTTTTATTTGTATTGAATTTTTATTTTCATAAGGTTTGAATTCTTTCATGATAAATTCAGGTTTATTTTGACTATCATAAATAATTATAGTTTTTTTATTTAATAACCCGCAAATGTGCGAACATCCACTTTCTGCAGTGATAATCACATTGCTTTGATTAATTAAATTTATCCATTCATCAAAAGAAGGCATTATAAAGCATTGTAATTTAAAATTTTTAATGATCTCATCAATCAAGACTCTCAAATTATTACTTATATATAAA
>JAQBWI010000004.1 GCA_027625355.1 Pseudomonadota bacterium | reverse complement strand
CTGCTTACATTTTCATTCATTTTTTTTACCTACTTAGGGAATACCATTAGTGAAGATGTTGTTGCAGCAAATACTATATTATTAAATCTCATCATGTTATCAGCGTTTATTTTAGATGCTTATGCTTTTTCAACAGAAGGTATCGTGGGTTACTCTATTGGATCCAAAAATAAAACATTACTGACAGATGTTATTAAAAATTCATTTATTTTAAGTGCATCAACAGGTTTATTTATTTCTTTAATATACCTTGTTGGCAAAGATAACTTTATCTCCATCATGACAGATCTGCCTGATATTAAAAATTTAAGTTTTTCGTATTCTTATTGGGTTGTTATCATTCCTTTTATTTCTTGTTTTTGTTTTCAATTTGATGGAATTTTTATTGGGGCCTCACAAACAAAAGAACTTCGTGATGCAATGATAATTTCAGTCATCATTTATTTACTTGCCGCATTTTATCTATTAAATAATTTTGGAAACACAGGATTGTGGATTTCACTTTGTATATTTTTCATGGCAAGGGCCCTAACATTATTTTTATTTTTAGGAAAAATTTATAAAAGAATAAAATAAAAACTATTAAAGAAGATGATAAAATTAATTTTGTTTTCTACTCATCAAATAAATTAAACAAACACCATTAAAACCCCAGATGACACACAAAGCATACATATTAAATGTTAATCCAAGATATTTAGCGGTATATCCAACAATTGCAGGTCCAAAAATGAAACCAGAAAACCCTAAAGTTGTTAAATTGGATACCGTTAACGAGATTGGATCAGTTGTTATTTTAATTGCTTGACGTATAACAATCGCTATAAAATTAGCAGTAAACAGACCAAATAAAACTAGTGCTGGAATAATTAGATATAGATTTGATGTTAGTATACTAAGAAAAAGTATTGTTGCCCCTAATATAGACATGTAACCACCTACAATTTTCTCTCCAAGAAGTTTTATAAAACTGCTTGCGAATAATCTCGCGACTATTTCACCCGCATTAAAGAAAACGATAACAAGGCCCCCTAAAAACAATGGTGCAAATAAATCTCTTGTTAACCACAAAGAAGACCAATCTATAATAATACCGATTGTAGCAAAGTTGAACATTAGCAATAATCCAAAAATAAAAATATGTCTTTTTGGAAATTGAAACTCTACAATGGGATCATTACTCTCTTCATTTCTAGGTAATCCTAAAAAATAAATTACAACAACAGATAAAAGAATAATTATTGCCATAACACCAAAAGTAACTTCAGGATTAATATCTTGCTTAATGACGTAGGCTGCGATGAGTGCACCAGATAAAGATCCTGCACTAAAACAAGCCTGGTAAAGTGGTGTATAAATTTTATTTGTCTTATTTTCGATGTGAGAAATTGTTGTTTGATTACTCGGAATGACAAACCCAATTGCAGCACCAAAAGGAAAAGCAACCAACATGAACATTAAATACGAATCAACTGTAATGAGCAAATAAGGACATACAGCCAGTATCGCTGTTCCTATCATGATGATGTTTCTTGTGCCAATTTTTGGAACAATTATTCTTCCAGTAATTTGATTACTTAATAAATTAATTACGCCAAATATGAAAAGCCATAGACCAAGGTCTGTTTCTTCAAGCTCCAAACGTTCTAAATTCCAAGGTATATAAACAAAATAAATACCTAAGCTAAAAAAAAATATGTAGGCATTCTGCATCGAGGATGCAATTGATTTTAAATAAATTTTTTGGTTAACCATGAAACAGAAGAACCTATTATCATTTTAAAAATTTTAATAAATTTTAAATTCTAATAGTAATTAAATGTGTATTGCTCTTCCTTCAATATTCATCGCAGCTTCTTTAACAGCTTCACTGGTTGTTGGATGAGCATGACATATACGAGCAATATCCTCAGAGCTTCCACCAAATTCCATTGTTGTTACTATCTCAGCAATGAGCTGACCTGCATCATGACCAATAATATGTGCGCCTAAGATTGTATCAGTCTTCGTGTCTGCTAATATTTTTACAAAACCCTCAGTGGACGATGTTGTTAATGCTCTACCGTTTGCCATGAATGGAAACTTACCAACTTTATAATCTATTTTTGCCTCTTTAAGTTGGCTCTCTGTTTTTCCAACAGAAGCTACTTCTGGGTTCGTGTACACGATTGCTGGAATAATATCATAATTAATATGTGGTTTTTGACCACTGATAAATTCTACGCATGCCACCCCTTCTTCTTCAGCCTTATGAGCCAACATTGGGCCAGGAACTACATCACCAATAGCAAAAATATTTTCAATGTTTGTTTTAAATTGATTATTTATTTCAACAGCTTTCTTTTCATTTAGCTTAATACCAACACCTTCTAAGTTTAATCCTTCAGTATTTGGTTTGCGACCAACAGACATTAGTACCACATCATACTTTTCACTAATTTGTTTTTTATCTGATGACTCCATTGAAACTTCTACTCCTGATTTGCCTGCTTTTGTAGAAATTACTTTGTGCGACAGTTTAAATTCTAAGCCTTGTTTTTTTAGAGACTTCATAAATTCTTTTGCAATCTCCTCATCCATTGTAGGAACAATTCTATCAAGCGCTTCTACCACCGTGACTTTAGATCCAAGTCTACTCCACACTGATCCCATTTCCAAACCAATATAACCACCACCAATAACAAGAAGAGATTGTGGTACTTCTTCTAATGCCAATGCTCCTGTAGACGTTACGATTTGTTTTTCATCAACTGGTATTGTATCAATAGCTATAGAACTTGAACCTGTTGCAATAATAAAGTTTGTTGCTGAATAATTTTTGTCTCCTTCACCTGAAGCTACCTTGATTGTCTTTTTATCAACAAAAGATGCTGACCCTTGGAGGTGAGTAATTTTATTTTTTTTAAATAAAAAACCAATCCCAGATGTAAGCTGTTTGACAATTTTATTTTTTCGTTGCATGAGTTTAGATAAATCGAGATCAACTTTGCCAATTGAAATACCGTGCTCATCAGCGTGGTTAGAAATTTCAATAAATTTTTCTGATGAATTTAATAGCGCCTTTGAAGGAATACAGCCGATATTGAGGCAAGTGCCTCCAAGTGTTTTTTCTTTTTCTACACAAGCAACTTTCATTCCTAGTTGCGCACCTCGTATTGCAGCAACATATCCGCCAGGACCTGCTCCAATTACGATTAAATCAAAATCTGCCATTTATACTCCTAAGATTAACTTTGATGGGTTTTCTAATAAATTTTTAATACTTACTAAAAAACCAACACTTTCTTTTCCATCAATAATGCGGTGATCATAGCTAAAAGCTAGATACATCATTGGTCTAATTACAATTTCGTCATCAACGACCACAGCTCTTTTTTGAATATTATGCATTCCCAATATCCCTGATTGCGGTCTATTTATAATAGGTGTGCTTAACATAGAGCCGTACACTCCTCCATTTGAGATTGTAAAAGTGCCGCCTGTTAAATCATCCATTGTTAAACTTCCCTCTTTTGCTTTAGTACTTAGCTCAACAATGTTTTGCTCGATATCACCAAATGTCATTGAGTCAGCATCTTTGAGAACAGGTACAACTAGTCCTTTTTCTGTACCCACAGCAATACCAATATCAAAATGATTTTTATAAATTATATTTTCATCTCGTATTTCTGCATTTACTGCAGGAAATTCTTGTAAACTTGACACAACTGCTTTTACAAAGAAAGACATGAAACCGAGCTTCACATTATAGCGTTCCATAAAGTCTTCTTTTTTTGACTCACGCACTTTCATTATTTCTGACATATCAACTTCGTTAAATGTTGTTAGAATAGCAGCAGTATTTTGTGATTCTTTTAATCGTGTAGCGATAGTTTTTCTAATTTTTGACATCTTCACCACTTTTTCTCGTTCTTTTGAAGATGTTGTTTTTGCTGATGGATTATTCATAAAATTAAATACATCTTCTTTCGTTAACCGGCCATCCGATCTTGAAGAAGAAATTTTATCAACACTCAGATTATTTTCTGCGATAAGTTTTTTTACTGAAGGAGATAATTTTGTATTATCTTGATTAGTACTAGGTGGGGTTGATACTTTTTCTGCTTTAGGCGCTTCTATAGGTGCTTCTTTTGTTTGCACTTTTTCAGAAGATCCGTTTGCTGTTTTTTTATCACCCAGAAGGGCAAGGACACCGCCAATATTTACATCTGCACCTTCTTCGACCTTTATTTCAGATATTGAGCCAGCACTAGGTGCAGGCACTTCGACAGTTATTTTATCTGTTTCTATTTCGACCAAAGGTTCATCCGCTTCAAATGAATCTCCAACTTTTTTTAACCATTTAGAGACTGTAGCTTCAGTAATAGACTCTCCAAGTGTGGGTACAATTAATTCCATTATATTTGTTTACTATTTAACATGTTAGATACTTTATTCAATTGGCAGTTTATATTTCACAAGAGAAACTCCTGATTTTTCTTTTTTTATTTCATCAAGATTTGCTTCTGTTGCTAATCGAATAATATTTTGTTGATTGGACAAGTGTCTATCAAAAACACCTGTTGCTGGAGATGCCGCTGCCCTTCTACCAATAAAGTGAAGCGTATCATTACCAACTACCCTTTGCAGAACTGATTGAATTCTCTCCTGAATAAACTGCCATGCTCCCATATTTCTTGGTTCCTCTTGACACCATATCATCTCACAATTTTTAAAATCTACAATTTCTTCTTCCAATGCCTCGTAAGGGAAGGGATATAACTGCTCTAGTCTAATTATATGAATATTTTCAAGAGCGAGCTCATTAATATGGTCTTGTAACTCAAAATATATTTTTCCTGAACATAACACTACTCTGTTAATTTTACTTTTCTCATCTTTTGTTATAGGTTTTCTAAGAACACGGTGAAACGATGAACCATTTACAAAGTCTTCTAAAGGAGATGTGTTACCTTTGTGACGAAGTGTAGACTTCGGAGTCATCAAAATAAGTGGTTTACGAAAATCTCTCATCATTTGACGTCGTAAAATATGAAAATAATTTGCAGGACTGGTACAGTTAGCAACTTGAATATTATCCTCTGCGCACATTTGTAGGAAACGCTCTAAGCGTGAACTAGTATGTTCCGGACCTTGTCCTTCATGACCATGAGGTAGTAATAAAGTTAATCCTGACATTCGTAACCATTTTCTCTCTCCAGTTGTAATGAATTGATCAATAATTGTTTGCGCACCATTAGAAAAATCTCCAAATTGTGCTTCCCAAATAACCAATGTTTTTGGATCAGCCTGAGAATACCCATATTCAAAACCAAGAACGCCAAACTCTGATAAAAAACTGTCTACAATTTCAAACAAGGCTTGATCTTTTCTAAAATGACGAAGAGGCACAAAACGTTTTTCATTTTCTTGATCATATAAAACTGCATGACGATGACTGAATGTTCCTCTGCCTACATCTTGACCCGATAAACGAACTCCATAACCATCTTTCAATAGTGTTGCAAAAGCTAAAGCTTCAGCTGTTGCCCAGTCAATATTTTTTCCATCCACAATTGACTGCTGTCTATCATTATATATTTTTTTAATTCTTTTATGGGGTGTAAAATCATCAGGTAAAGCATGGATTTCTTTTGCTAAAATCTTTAGATCGTCTTCTGTAGAAGATGTTTTACCTCTTCTTGCATCAATAGAGGCAATTTTAATTCCAGTCCATGTTCCATCCAACCAATCAACTTTATTAGGTTTGTAGGATTTGGATAATTCAAATTCATTATCTAAAAACTTTTTAAAATCTGAAAGTTTAGTTTTTGCTTCATCTTCCGATAGTATTTCTTCTTTGATAAGTTGGTCTTTATATAAATTTAGAGTTGTTTGATGTTGCTTAATTTTTTTATACATCAAAGGTTGTGTGAACATTGGCTCATCAGCTTCATTATGACCAGAACGTCTATAACAAAACATATCGACAACAACATCCTCTTTAAATAAGTTTCTATATTCTGCAGCTAGTCTACAAACATGAACAACTGCTTCGGGATCATCACCATTCACATGAAAGATTGGGGCTTGAACCATTTTAGCTATTTCTGTGCAATAAGGTGCTGATCGACCGTAGTGAGGTGTGGTGGTAAAACCAATTTGATTGTTGATAACAAAATGAATAGTTCCTCCTGTACGAAATCCACGAAGTTGTGACATAGCAAATGTTTCTGCAACTATTCCTTGACCTGCCATTGCGGCATCTCCATGAATCAATATACCAAAAACTTTATCTGTAGTTTTATCCTGCAATAAAGTTTGTTTAGCTCTTACTTTTCCTGCAACAACAGGGTCAACAGCCTCAAGATGAGATGGGTTTGGCGTTAAAGATAAATGAATACTTTTACCATCAAATTCTCTATCACTCGATACACCAAGGTGGTACTTAACATCTCCAGATCCCAATACTTCGTTTGGATCATTTAAACTACCTTGAAATTTTGATAAAATTCCCCTGTAAGGCATACCTAAAACTGTTGCTAATAAAGTCAATCTGCCACGATGGGCAGTACCAAAATATATATCCTGAACACCTGCTATACATGATTGCTTTACAATCTGTTCAATACCAGGAATCATCGACTCTCCCCCCTCAACACCATATCTTTTAGTGCCTAAAAACTTTTTATCTAAATATTGTTCAAACAATTCAGACTCCACTAGTCGTTGAAAAATTGCTTTCTTACCTTGTGTTGTAAAATTTGTTTTATTATGAACTTCCTCTATTCTCTCTTGCACCCATTGTTTTTGTTCAACAGATTGAATGTGTAAAAATTCAACACCAATAGATGATGCATAGGTTTTATTTAATACTTGTATGATTTCTTTTAGTGTTGCCGTTTCTAAACCAAGACTTCCATCAATAAAAATTTCTCTATCAAGATCATTTTCTGAAAAACCATAAGATTTATAATCTAACTCTGGATGATAAATTTTCTCATGTAAATTAAGAGGATCCAAGTTGGCTATCAAATGACCATTGATACGATAAGCACGAATTAATCGAAGTGCCCGAATTGAATCTAAAGTTGATGTTTTAAAACTATTAAAATCTACACTTGATGATGATCGAACAACTTTATCAAATGAAATATCATCAATAACATTAGTATCTCTTTTTTTCCATTCAGGTCCGCCAAAATCAGAAATGATAGAAAGCTCATCTTCATTTAATGAAGAAAAAAAGCTCTTCCAACTCTCATCAATATTTTTTGGATTCTGAGTATACTTAAAATAAAGCTCAGCTACGTAGGGTGCATTGGCGCTATTTAAAAAACTATCATTCATTTTTATTCTTATACACTGATTATATTTTAGAAATATTAGTAGATTTCAAATTTAATTATACCCTTTTTGCATTTCTGCTAACATTGTTTCACCCATTTTAGCAGGAGACGGTGCAACAGCAATATTCGCTGCCTGTAGAGCTTCAATTTTTGACTGCGCAGTTCCTTTATTACCAGAAATGATTGCTCCGGCATGACCCATTCTCTTTCCTTTAGGGGCGGAAACACCGGCAATAAAAGCTGACATAGGTTTTTTAATAGGTGATTTTGAAATAAATTCAGCAGCATCTTCTTCAGCTGTGCCCCCTATCTCACCAATCATTAATATACCCTTTGTGTCTTCATCTTGTAAAAATAAATCAAGACAATCTATGAAATTCATTCCATGTACTGGATCTCCACCTATCCCAACACAAGTTGTTTGGCCAAGACCGACCTGCGAAGTTTGCCATACTGCCTCATATGTTAATGTGCCAGACCTACTGACTATTCCTATTTTACCCGGTTGATGAATAAATCCTGGCATAATTCCAATCTTACATTCACCAGGCGTTACTAAGCCTGGACAATTAGGTCCAATAAAATATGTTTTTTGCTCAAGAATTCTTTTTTTAATCTCCACCATATCAAGAACAGGAATTCCCTCCGTGATACATGTAATAATTTTTATCTTTGCATCTAGCGCTTCATGAATAGCCTGCGTTGCAAATTTTGCGGGAACATAAATAACAGTAGCGTCTGCCTGGGTTTGATCTTTCGCTTCTTTCACTGTATTAAAAACGGGTAAGCCTAAATGTGTTGATCCACCTTTCCCTGGAGTTACACCTCCAACCATTTGTGTTCCATAATCTATTGCTTGTTGAGAATGATATGTTCCTTGTGACCCTGTAAAGCCTTGGCATATAACTTTTGTATTTTTATTTATAATAATCGACATAATTATACTTTAGCCAACTCAACTACTTTTTTTGCTGCTTCAGTAAAATCATCAATGGATATTAATCCTAAATCAGAATTATTGATCTTATCTTTTCCTTCTTTCGCGTTTGTTCCTTGAAAACGAACTACTAAAGGAAGTTTAAAATCCAGTTCTTTCACTGCATCAACAATACCGTTAGCAATCATGTCACAATGAATAATTCCTCCAAAAATATTAATCAAAATAGACTTAACATTTGGATCTGATTGAATAGTTTTAAAACCCATAATTACTCTGTCTTTATTTGCTGTACCCCCTAAATCTAGAAAATTTGCAGGCTCCTCACCAAATTGTTTAATAATATCCATTGTTGCCATTGCTAAACCAGCGCCATTAACCATACATCCAATTGAACCGTCAAGCTTAACATAATTCATATCATGTTCTGCTGCTTGCAACTCGAGAGGATCTTCTTCAGTTAAGTCTTTTAAATCTAATAATTCAGGATGTCGAAAAAGTGCGTTATCATCTAAACTTATTTTTGCATCTAAAATGACAAAACTTCCTTGCTTATTTAAAACCAGTGGATTAATTTCAATCGTTGATGCATCAATAGAAGTAAAAGCATTTAATAATTTATTAATTATAGAAGTTAATTCATCAAGTTGATTTTTAGTTATATCAAGTTTTGTTAGCAAACTATCGTCTAAGGAAATATCTGTGTACTTTGTAAAATGTACATTGATGATTTTTTCAGGATTAGTTATTGCAACTTCCTCAATATCCATACCACCCGCAGCAGAAATCATCATCATTACTTTTGAAGTATTTCTATCAACGAGCAGACTAAGATAAAATTCTCTGTCGATATCACATCCTTCTTCAATAAAAATACGATTTACTGTTTTACCTATCACTCCTGTTTGTTTTGTAACCAACACATTACCCATCATTGACTTAGCTACAGAAGATACATTGTCTTTATCAAAGATAACTTGAACACCACCTTTATCATTAAAAGAATTTTTAAAATGCCCAGCACCTCTTCCCCCTGCATGAATTTGTGATTTCACAACCCAAGGTGGTCCTTTTAAATCTTTTATATCGGCATCAAGAGTTTCAAGATTTTTATTGTATGACTTACCTTTTAGGACAGGCAATCCATAGTTTTTGAGAATTTCTTTAGCTTGATATTCGTGAATATTCATTAATTAATCTTTAAACAATAACACTTGCATAAAACTGACGTTATATATTTTAAATCCTTATTTTGATGTTAATTTTTTTGCTAAGGCTGTAAGATTTTTCACTGCTTTCACAGAATTATTGAATTGTTTTTTTTCTTCAGCATTCAACTTTAACTCTATCACTTTTTCTACACCTTTTTTTCCAATAATAACTGGAACACCAACATATAAACCTTTTACACCATATTGACCATTTAAATAGGCAGCACATGGTAACACTCTTTTTTGATCTTTTAAAAAAGACTCAGCCATGGCAATAGCTGATGACGCTGGAGCATAAAAAGCTGAGGCTGTTTTCATCAGTCTTCCAATTTCACCACCACCATCTCTTGTTCTATCAATAATTGCATTTATTTTTTTAGTTGTAGACCATTTTAATTTAATTAGTTCTGGAACAGGAATACCTGCAACAGTCGCGTACCTTATAATTGGAACCATTGTGTCACCATGACCTCCAAGAACAAAAGCACTTACATCTTCAACAGAAACTTTAAACTCTTCAGCTAAGAAATATTTTAATCGAGCACTATCAAGAACCCCAGCCATACCAACACACATGTTCGATTTCAACCCTGCTGCTTTTTGCAAAACACTCACCATGGCATCAAGAGGATTAGTAATACAAATAACAAATGCCTTAGGGCAATTTGCTTTAATGCCTTTTCCAACTGTTTGAATAATTGCTGAATTTTTTTCCACTAAGTCATCTCTGGTCATACCAGGTCGTCTTTGGAAACCTGCTGTTACTATCACAACATCTGCATCTTTCATCTCACGATAATTAGAAGAACCGCTCATCTTTGCATTAAAGCTCTCAATGGGTGAAGACTGGGCTAAATCAAGCGCTTTTCCTTTTGTCATGCCATCTGCAATATCAATAAGGACGACGTCACCTAGTTCTTTTAATCCAATCAAATGTGCAAGAGTTCCGCCGATATTTCCTGCTCCGACGAGAGCAATTTTCTTTCTCATGAGGGATCTATACAAGAATTATAATTCTGTAACAATAGCCTTCTTTAAATCAGCAATGGCTTTAGCTGGATTGAGTCCTTTAGGACAAGAACGAGTACAATTCATAATCGAGTGACATCGATATAATTTCATTTTATCATTTACCGCTTTCAATCTTTCTTTTCTTTCAGAATCTCTAGAGTCATTCACCCATCTTGCAGCTTGCATTAAAACAGCAGGCCCAAGATATTCATCACTGTTCCACCAATAACTAGGGCATGACGTTGTACAACAAAAACATAGTACGCATTCCCATTGTCCATCTAATTTTTCTCTATCTTTAGGTGTTTGTTTTTTTTCTTCTGAACTGCCTGGTATAGAATCAGAGTTTTCATTTGATCTTTGTAACCAAGGTTTAATTGAGGCTAACTGTTCATACGCTTTGCTAAGATCGGGAACTAAATCCTTAACAACCGGCATATGAGGTAAGGGATAAATTCTAATCTCCCCATTTACCTCTTCAATCGGCTTTAAACATGCTAAGGTATTGACACCATCAATATTCATGGCACAAGATCCACAAACTCCCTCTCTGCAAGACCTTCTAAAAGTCAGGGATGAGTCTATTTCATTTTTGATTTTCATTAAGGCGTCTAAAACCATCGGCCCACATTTAGATAAATCAATTTCATAACTATCTAAACGAGGATTATCTTGGTCTTCAGGATTCCAACGATAAATAACAACTTTTTTTGGTTTTTCTGAAACTTCTTTTACTGGATGATTAATACCTTCTTGTACTTTTGAGTTGGCGGGTAAAGTAAATTCAACCATTTTTAATATACTCTTTTTTTCGGAGGGATAGGTTGCACATGATTAGTTAGTGTATTCATATGCACTGGTCTTTTCCCCATTTTAACTTCACCATTGTTATCAAGCCATGATAAAGAATGAACCAGCCAGTTTGAGTCATCTCTTTCTTGATGATCTTCTCTTGCGTGCGCCCCTCTACTTTCTGTTCTGTTTAAAGCTGAATAAAGCGTAACTTTTGATTGAGCCATTAAATTATGTAACTCAAGAGACTCAGTTAAATCTGTATTAAAAATCATGGATTTATCTTTTACGTCTATATTATCCATAGAACTTTCAATCTGATTAAATTCCTCTATGCCTTTTGAGATCAGTTCATCAGTTCTAAAAACAGCACATTTTTCTTGCATCACTTTTTGCATTGATGTTCTAACTTCACCAGTAGAGCTATCTCCTTTGTTAAATCGAATTTTATCGAAACGATCCAATATTGGATCTAGGTTACTAGAATCAATATCAACAGGCTTACTATTAGGTTTAATTTTTTCTTTAGCTGTGATGCTTGATGCTTTTCCAAAGACAACGAGATCAATTAAAGAGTTTGTTCCTAATCGGTTCGCTCCGTGAACAGATACACATGCTGCTTCACCTACAGCTAATAGTCCCTCACATATATTATCAGGATTGTCTTCTGTTGGACGAAGTACTTCAGTTCTGTGATTCGTAGGAATACCTCCCATATTATAGTGAACCGTTGGTAGCACAGGAATTGGTTCCTTTGTTAAATCTACACCAGCGAAGATTTTTGCAGTTTCTGAAATTCCTGGTAATCTTTTATGAAGAGTATCCGCATCAATGTGCTCTAGGTGTAGAAGAACATGATCAGCATTTTCACCACATCCCCTGTTTTCATTAACTTCAATTGTCATGGCACGACTTACTACATCTCTTGATGCTAAATCTTTAGCATTAGGAGCGTATCGCTCCATAAACCTCTCACCATCACTATTGGTCAAATAACCGCCTTCCCCTCTTGCACCTTCCGTAATTAATACGCCTGCGCCGTAAACACCTGTTGGATGAAATTGAATAAATTCCATATCAGACAAAGGTAAATTTTGTCTAAGAGCCATAGCGCTTCCATCTCCTGTACAAATATGAGCGCTCGTTGATGAAAAATAGGCTCTACCATATCCTCCTGTAGCAAGAATTGTTTGATGGGATAGAAATCTGTGTATTGTGCCATCCTCTAAACACCAAGCAACAACTCCTTTGCAATTACCATCTTTATCCATCACTAAATCTAAAACAAAATATTCTATAAAAAACTCTACATTGTGTTTAAGTGATTGTTGATAGAGAGTATGAAGTAGGGCATGTCCTGTTCTATCAGCCGCTGCACATGCTCGCATTGCTGGCGCCCCTTCTCCATTATCTGTTAAGTGACCACCGAATGGTCTTTGATAAATTTTTCCATCATCTGTTCTGCTAAATGGCATGCCATACTCTTCTAACTCAATTACTGCTTCAGGTGCATTGGAACACAAGTACTCAATAGCATCCTGATCCCCTAGCCAATCGGAGCCTTTAACTGTGTCGTACATATGCCATTTCCAATTATCGTCTCCCATATTTCCTAAGGCTGCACCAATTCCACCTTGAGCAGCGACCGTGTGACTTCTAGTTGGAAAGACTTTTGAAATACAAGCTGTCTTTAAACCAGCTTCTGCAGATCCTAGAGTTGCCCGTAATCCAGACCCACCAGCCCCAACAACTACGACATCGTAATGATGATCTGTTATCTGATATGCTTTGCTCATGAACTTATAATATAAAGAAGAGAAATAGTTGTTAATATCATAGATAAGTAAGTTAGAGCGCTTATAATTGATTTAGTAATTTTTTTAAGATTGTGTGATGTGACATAATCTTCAACTATGGTCTCATTACCTAACTTAGCATGATAAAGCATTGCAATAATTAAAATAAAAAAAAGAGAAGCATTTATTTTAGAATAAAAGAAAGCTTTGATCTGAGTGTAATCATAACTTGAAAGAAGAACACATTGATAAACAAACCAAAAAGTAAGAGGAATCAATATTACTGCAGTTAATCGTTGCATTATCCATTTTGAAGCATAATTTTTCATATGGAAATCCAAACAAAAATTGTCGATAAGATTGATAAAATTATTACGACATAACCAGACTTATAAACAATACTAAGTTCCATCATTTTACCGTAACTCCAAAATAAGTACCTAATCCCATTGTACAAATGATAAAAAATAGTGAGAGTCCAAAGAAATAAAAAAATTTTAAAAAAGATTAGAGTACTCAAGTTTTGAAACATAGAATAATAATCAGGACCAAGAGCAATTAAAATAATCCAAACCGATAATAATATGCCACCTAAGCTTAAACAGATACCGGTAAATCTATGAAAAATAGAGAAAACTGCTGTTAGTACCATCTTATGTATAGATAGATGTGGGGATAAAGGGCGATCAAATGACATTTTATATAGTAAAAAAGAAACTTTATAGTTTCTAAGTATATTTTTTTTGCGGAAATTCAAAAAAAATCCTAAATTTATTGAAAAAAGGGGTAATTTTAAAAATGTGCATAAGTCTGTGAATAGATTAGATTTTTATAATAAAATTCCTCTAAAATCCAAGAAAATTTTATCAAAATCTTCCTCAATAAGTTGAATTTCTAACCCTTTGATTGTAATCTGGTTTTTAGTCGGATTGTAACTCATTTTCTTTGCTTCGGAGGAACGCCTGGAAATTGTTTTCATCTTACCCGCCGTTTGATGATAACCGAGTTTTTTTACTAGAGAAGTGTCTGCCAAGGTACAAACTAGCAAAGACAATCCGACTTTTTATTTTAAATTATCCTCAAAAAAATTCTTCATTTTTTCTGAATACAAATCTGGGTATTTAAACATCCCATCTACATGATAGGAGTTTTCTGCTAACCAAAAATCAGATTTAATATTATTTTCTTCAGCATATTTTTTAAAATAATCAAAGTGCCTCGACAACATCCTTTGATCTTTGTCACCATGGGTAAAAAAATAATTTTGATCATTAGTTAACTTCTCAGCAGGATTTAACTCAACTGGATCTACACCAGATAATATTTTACCAAAAAAACTAACTGCAGGTCCAAACTCAATTGATAATCCATAACGTGCAATTTCATCTTCAAGAACCATGCTAAATTCTGCTAAAGAACTATCTGCCCATATGGCTTTGATATCTTTTTCTTTATTTGCTGCGAAGATAACTGGAACTGCACCTAGAGAAATACCGTGAAGACCAATACTATTACTTTTAAAACCAATTTTTTTTAAAAAATCATAAGCACCTAAAACATCATTATAAGATTTTAAACCTAGATCTTCATAATCACTAACAATGTCACTTTGACCATAATTGCGTAAATCTATAGTCAATGCATTAATACCTTCTTTAATTAATAAACTGGCAATCAAATTCGACTCAGGTTTACACTTACCATTTGGATAAATACCATGAACAATAATAACAATGGGACGATCTGGATAATAATTAAATAACCATCCGTTAAGCTGAATGCCTTTTTCTCTTGATGGAAAATATACATTTTCCCACTCTTCAAGATGATATTCATTTACAGGAAAACTATCTCTTAATCTACTTCTTGATAAGTTTGAATATTCATGAGCATCAATTTTTGTACTCCAAGAATTTGGTTTTGAATTTTCATGCCAACCACATGTGTGGTCAATTTTTAATATGCTATACGCTACATAGAATCCTGCAACACCGTAAATAAAAAAACCTAAAAAAACTGTAGACAATAATATTATTATTAATTTTCTTTTCATAAAGTTTGGATAATAGTCATTTCATATAATCTACTTGCGGTTCTCTCAAAATCTTTAGATAAATTTGTAATTTGACATAAGGAAGAGATGGGATTTTCAGCAAGGATAACAACTGAGCATTTATTTTCGTAAAGCATATCAATGAGACTTATAAACCTTCTACACTGATCAGCGAGATCATTTGTCATTTTTGGAACTTTTGTAATAAAAATAAGATTAAATTCTTTTGCAATGTTTGTATAATCCTCATGAGCAAGATTAGTGTTACAAATAAAGTCAAAGGTACAATAAGCAACGTTAGCTGAGCATTTTGTAAAATGTATTTCTCTGCTTTTAATTGCTATTTTCTTGCTTGTTAAATTATTTGCGTCAACCAGTTTATCAAATAATGAATTAAATTCTTCTTCAGTATCTCTGTTTATAGGCGTAAAATAAGTCTTAGATTGATTCAACGTAATTCTCCTATAATCAGTTTCACTAGAAACATTGATAACATCATAATTTTCTTTTAGATGTTTTATGAAAGGCAAAAAGTCTGCTCTTTGTAGACCATTTTTATAAAGATCATTTGGCTGAAAATTTGAAGATGTCATTACAAAAATATTATTTTCCTCAAGTATAAGAAAAATTTTTTTAATTAAAAGCGCATCCACTATATTAAAAATATGTAACTCATCGATGAAAAGAATTTTAATATCTTTGCAAAATTCTTTAATGAATAATTCTAGTTTTTTATTTTTATTGTCATTGGAATTAATAGTATCATGAATTTTATTCATCAAATGATTAAAGTGAACTTTTTTTCCCACTTTACTATATTGAGAGAATAAACTAAGCAAAAATGTTTTGCCTGTGCCCACAGAACCATAAACGTAGACACCAACTTTTTTCTTTTTTGAAAAAAATAAATTATTTTTATTGAATTGATCCCAAACCGAAGAAATTTTATTTAATAAATTAGTTTGTTTGATGTCTTTTTTAATAAAATTATTTGATACAAAACCATTATAGTGATCAAGAATAGAGAAACTCATTATTTTTTTCCTAAAAAATTTTTTAAACTATTAAGTGTCTCTAATTCAGATTTAGTTAACTTTCCATCTTTTTGCTTTTGTAACAAACGTTCGTATGTTGACATTAAAAATTTTATACTATCTGCAACTCTTTCTGTCATGGAAGTTTATTATAAATAGGAAGAAGAGTTGAGACAATTATAATTAATATGCTTATTGTAACAATAGTCGTAACCCCATACCCCCAATCAATTAAATATCCGAAAACTAATGGAGAAAGAGCACTTGCAAATACACTTCCCGCATGAAGTAAGGCTTTGACTGTTCCTAAACTTTTAACACCATATATTTCAGCCCATAATGAACCAATAAATGGAGTGCTAATACCCATGTTTAATCCATATAAACTCATGTAGATGATTAACGAAAATACACTATCAAAGAATAGGAGGATTATTACTGATAAAAATAATGGACCGAGAACTGTAATTGCAGTTTTTTTTGTATGAAACTTATCAATAAAAGGTCCGCCGATCAAAAGACCGATTATTGAAAAAAATCCAAGTAAAATATAACCATTACCTAGCATCTCTAAAGACCATCCCTTTTGATCAAAAATATAAATTTGATGAAACATTAACCCTGTAGATATAAATGGTGAAGCGATTGATAAAGGAAGGTAAATATAAAATTTTTTATCTTTAATGATATCCCTTGTTCTAAGTTTTAAATTAAGAGGATCATTGATCAAGTTCTCATTAAATTTATTATGTCTAACTTTCTGATTTGATAAAGCTAAAAAAATAAATGGGATGAAAACAACAATTGAAATAGAAACATATAACCAAAGTTGTTTCATTTCTATATTATCAAAATAATTTAAAACAATATATGGAAGAAACATTACGCCTGCCATTCCTCCAAGCGTTGCAATGGATAATGCCTTCCCTCTGTTATTGCCAAAATATCTTGCCATGGAAGTTTCTCCCGCATGCGACATAGCCCCTTGCCCAAAAAACCTCAGCATAAAAATAATTATAAAAAGATAAAAAATATTATTAAGTTGCAAGACCATACCAATACTGGCCAATAAAAGACCACCGGTAACTATAAGTGAATAAACTCTCAAATCTATATGATCGATTAATTTTGCAAAACTAATAAGGATGAATGAACTAAATAAAGTTGAAATAGCATACACTAAACCAAACTCTCCATCTGAAAGTCCATAATAAAATCTTATTTCTGTATTAAAAAGTGA
Source organism: Pseudomonadota bacterium (assembly GCA_027625355.1). Classification (GTDB taxonomy): domain Bacteria; phylum Pseudomonadota; class Alphaproteobacteria; order HIMB59; genus CACPNW01. Next base: position 7,822 of record JAQBWI010000004.1, on the reverse strand, counting down.
TATGAAAAAAGTTTGTCCGTAACTAGCAAAAAAAACGATTAGAAATCCATAAAGTAAAAGTTTTGGATCATATGAAAAAAATTTCTTCATTTAAGATACTTTAATCACTTTAAAAAAAACTGGGTTTGATCTAGTAATTATTTTTACACTAAATTTTTTACAAAGATTGATTAGGCGTTGTCTTTTTGGAAGGTTGACTGTCTTAAAGTGTAGATTATCATGACCAAATAACAGCCCTTGACCAATACTTTCATAATATTTTTTATCTATACTGGATTTTCTCTTTATAGGCATTATCGATCCATAACATTCTTAACTGCTTTTAATAATTGCATCATTTTGTTTTCATCTATCCTGCCTGTATTTACATTCCTCGGACTGGGATGATAAGAACCAATTAATATTTTTTTATCTGGCAGCATGTACTTTGACCCATGTTGAAAAACAAAATTTTTTTTCTTGAGATCATAATCTTGCATATAAAAATTCAAACATGCATCAAAAGCAATTTTTCCTAAAGCAACAATAGTGTTTATGTTTGTTAAATAATTAATTTCTTCTCTGAAAAATTTAAAACATGTTTTTAGTTCATTTGGCTTAGGTTTGTCTTCAGGGGGTACACATTTTAAAGCAGTTGTTAAATAAAGGTTTTTAAGCTTCAAACCATCATCCCTAGAAATTGAAATACTTTGATTTGCAAAACCCGCTTTATAAAGACATTTAAATAAAAAATCTGCGGATTTGTCTCCCGTGAAGACTCTTCCAGTTCTGTTACCCCCATGTGCAGCTGGGGCTAGTCCTATCATCAGTAATTGAGAATTATGATCGCCATATCCAGTAATTGGTTTACCCCAATAAGTTTGATCAATGTATTGACGTCTTTTATCAGTAGCAATTTTTTCACGAAAGTTAACCAAACGATTACACTGACGGCACTTAATGATTTGATTATTTAATTTAATTAATGTCATGAAGGTCAGTCTTCTATATTATAGGTATAATATGAATGAAAGAGCAAAAGCAATTTTAGATTTCTGGTTTATTCAATCCACTATGGAAGATTGGTTTAAAAAGGATGATAGCTATGATCAAAAGATCAAACAATTGTTTTCGAAAGACCTCAAGAAAGCAATAAATAATGAATATGATGAATGGCAGGACACTGCAGAGGAATGTGTTGCTTTGGTAATACTTTTAGATCAGTTTTCTAGAAATCTTTTTAGAAATAGCTCAGATTCTTTCGCACAAGATTACAAAACTAGGTTAATTGTAAATGAAGCTGTTGATCGAGGATATCTAGAAGAGTTAGATCAACATAAAATACATTTTCTCTTAATGCCACTTATTCATAGTGAAGATATGAGTGATCATATATTTGGTCACAAACTCATTGACACTTATTTAAAATCATTTGAACACTTTGATAAAGTTAAGAAAGCTTGGAATGATCACTCCGTGCCAATAAAAAAATTTGGAAGATATCCGCATAGAAATATTATTTTAAATAGAAAATCAACACATGAAGAAGAAGAGTTTTTAAAAAAACCAAATAGCTCTTGGTAATTACCTAAGGCTAGCCTCAATATTTCCACCATCAACTGTAATGATATTAGCTGTCGTTTTTTTCAATAATGTTTGCGCATAAAATGCTTCAGCAACATCATCTGCTAATACTTGCTTATTAAGAAGATTGTGAGATAAGTACTTTTCTTTACTTAACCCTCTTGAAGTTGCGCGTTGATGAATCAATTCTTTTGTTAAAAGTCCACTTTCAATTCGATCAGCATTAATACCGTTAACACGTATATTATATTCTCCACACTCAAGAGCATATTGTTTCATTAAAAAAAGAGTGGTTGATTTTGCAAGCCCATAAGGACCAAAATTTTTTCCAGGGTTGATAGCTTGCTTAGATAAATTATATAAAATTAAACCACCTGTATTTTGTTTTTTCATAACTTGAACAACTAATTGTGAAATATTTTGATGAGATAAAAAATTAATTTCGTAACTTTTTTTAATTATTTTAGGATCAACGATTTCAATAGCTCCTTGAAAGGCTTTACCAGCATTTGATATTAAAATATCTATACCTCCAAAGTTTAGTACTATTTTTTCAACAATTTTTTTTAATTTTTGATTATTAGTAAGATCAGCATTGACTATGAAACAATCATGTAGATTATTTATTTGCAGTAGATGCTTGTCATATTTTTTATCTATAAGAATTATATTTGCCCCTTCTTGTTTAAACTTTTTTGCAATTGCCATTCCTATTGTGCCACCACCTCCAGTGATAATAACATTATTACCATCTAATGATTGTATTTTTGCATTATCTAGTTTGGCTCTCTCTAAAGGCCAATACTCCATCTTAAAAATATCTTTCTCTACAATTGACTTAAATCTTCCAATTCTTTCAGCGTCTAATACAGAAGATGCCATTGACTTAAAGACATCATATGAAATTTTTTGATCTTTCAATTTTTTTCCTGAAGATACTATTCCAATTCCCTCTAAAATTATAATTCTTGGAAGCGGGTCTGTAATTATACAATTACTGATAAAATTTTTATTTTTTAAGAAATATTTTTTGTAAGATTGGCAATATTTTTTTATTTCTTCGTCGATTTTAAGAAATTTATTTTTTGAAATAAATAAAATTTTAGACTTAATCCTAATTACATGATCTGGTGTTACAGGACCCTTGTTTAGAAGATTATTTAAGTTGTGAGTAGAAGCGATAGTGCGATCTTCATTATCGTTATGAAATTTTAAAATCCATTTATTTTTTGAGTAACTTGAAAAACTTTTTCTAACAGACAACATAAAATCTGGGATGTGAATTGTTAATTTATTAGAATGTGTTTTACTTTTACTTTTACTTTTAGATATATAATTTTCTACATCAGAAACAAAATTGATCATTCTTTCATAGCTTTGTTTTGCAGTTTCTCCGAATGTAAAAATGCCATGATTAATTAATGCTAGACCCTGAACATTTTCATCTTTTTTAAAAACCTTTAAACATTCTTTTGCTAGAGAAAAACCAGGCATAATATAAGGCACTATACCAAGTTTGTTTCCAAAAATTTTTTTAATTATAGCTTGAGAATTTGGTTGATTTAAAATGCTTAAAAAAGCATTTGAATGCGTGTGATCTACAAACTTAAAAGGTAAATAAGCGTGTAAAAGAGTTTCTACAGAAGGATTAGGGGAATTAGCATTTATCAGATTAGATCGTAACAAGTTAACCATATCATTATCATTTAAATCATTTAATTTTTCAGTTTTTAAAAGTGGTTTAAGTTCTAAACCCGGCATACCAAGCTCATTCAAATTAGACATATCCCAACCACTGCCTTTAACATAAATGAGATCTACATTTTCCTTATATAAATTTTTACCTACTGATTTTACTGAAGAGTTGCCTCCTCCATGTAAAACTAATTTTGGATTTCTTCCCAATAAATGGGTAGTGTAAATTCTAAGAGCTAAATCTTTATTAATTTTTTTCTTTTTATACTCACTAACATATTGTTGGGCTGTTTTATTATTCCATAAATTTTTCATTAATCTTTTAAACCTTTAATTGATATTTCATTCGCATCAACTACACCTTTTTCAGTGATAAGTTTAGAGATATATTTTGATGGAGTAACATCAAAAGCATAATTAATAGATTTAGATTTCTCAGGAACAATACTAATTGTTTTAATATTTTTGTTTTTATCGACACCCCAAATACTACTAACTTCTTTAGGGTCTCTTTTTTCAATAGGTATCTCAGATATTCCATCCCGAATATTAAAATCTATACTTGATATTGGTGCCGAAACATAAAAAGGAACATTATTATCATAAGCAGCAAGAGCTTTTAAATAAGTACCAATTTTATTACAGACATCTCCACTTAGTGCTGTTCTATCAGTCCCAACTATACACATATCAACTTGATCATGTTGCATTAAATGTCCACCAACATTATCAACAATAAGAGAGCAATCAATATTTTCATTTATTAGCTCCCAGGCAGTTAAATTAAAGCCCTGGTTTCTAGGTCTCGTCTCATCAACCCAAACATGAATGGGAATTTTGTTTTTTTTAGCTTTAAATATAGGAGCTAAAGCTGTACCCCAATCAACTGCAGCTAACCAACCCGCATTACAATGAGTGAGAATATTAACTGTTGAATTTTTTTTATCATAAACATTTTTTATTAATTCAAAACCATAGTCCCCTATTTTACTACACGCACTAATATCTTCTTCTCTAATTTTTTTAGCTATATTAAAAATATGTTCCGCTCTATTTTGTTGATCTATATTAGAAATTTCTAATTTAATTTTTTTTATTGCCCAACTTAAATTTACAGCTGTTGGTCTTGATTCTATTAAAAAATCTGCAGCCTTATTAAGAAATTCAATTGAAGAGTCTTCTAAAGCAGCAACATACATTCCAAACGCAGCAGTAACTCCTATTAGTGGCGCTCCTCTGACTTGCATTTCTCTAATTGCAAATTCAACATCTTTCACTGTGCTTAATGTTACAATACTTAGCTCATGTGGGAGAAGTCTCTGATCAATAATTTTAATTTCCTGATCAGTCTCATCTACCCAAATTGTAGTTAAGTGAGAATCATTAACAAGCATTATTTTTGTTCAACACCAGTAAGAGCACTAACAAATTGTTTTTGAAATAGATATATAAATATGAGTGGCAAAAGTCCTGCTATAGTAGATGCAGCAAATTGCTGATTCCATATAGGCGCATATTCAGTTGAAAATCTAGCTAACACCACTTGTATCAAGTGAAGATCAGGTGATGGTGCAGCAATTAGTGGCCACAAAAAAGATTCCCATTGAAAAACAAACAACAATAAACCTGCGCCTAAAGTAACAGGTCTTGATAAAGGCATGCATATTTTCCAATAAACACCAAACCAAGATAGACCGTCTACTCTCGCTGCCTCCATTAACTCCTTTGGAATACCAATAAAAAATTGTCTAAATAAAAAAATTATTATTCCATTTGCAAGCATCGGAATTATCAAAGCATAATAAGTATCAAACCAACCAATTTGTCTCATCATTTTAAATAATGGAATTGCGATAGCATCAGCTGGAACTGCAAAGGATAATAAAATAAATCCAAACAAGATATTGTCTCCTTTAAATCTAAACTGTGCGAAGGCGAAACCTGCCATCGAATTTATAATTATACCACCTATAACTGATACTACAGAAACAAAGAATGTATTTACCATGGCTTTTCCAAATCCTTTTTGAAAAATACCATAATATGGATCTAAAGAAGTTCCTGGCACCATTGACCAAAAAGAAAAAGGAGCAACCTCTGCAAAAATTGTTACGTTATCTTTAAATGAACTTGCAAGGGCCCACCAGAATGGTGCTATTGTAATAATTAATCCAATCAAAATAATAAAATACCAAGCATAAATTGACCAATTTTTATTAATATGTTTAATCATTATTTAACCCGGTCCTCTTTATTTTCACCTAAGAATAATAGCTGAAGTCCAATTACAATTAGAGAAATAATTGTTAGAATACTAATAATTGATAGAGATCGTCCCCAATCTTGATAATAAAAACCACTACGGTAAGCTTCAAAAGCCAATACATTTGTCGACTGCATAGGTCCACCTTTAGTTAAAATAATCATTGGCACCATTAAGACAAAATTTGTAGCTGTATCAGCAACAAAAACAAAAAGTATTGTTCTTTTTAATAATGGCAAAGTAATAAATCTAAATTTTTCAAAAGGTCTTGCTCCATCAATCTTTGCAGCCTCATAATACTGTGTAGGAATTTCTTCCATACCTGCAAGTAAAAAAAGCATCCAAAAAGCAACACCTTTCCATGTTGCTATTGCTATTATTGACCATAAAGCCTGATCTTCACTTATTAAAAAAGGTTGTGGTGGTATTCCAAAGACTCCTAAAAAACCATTCGCCAAACCTTGATAAGGATCAAGCATCAAACCCCAAACTACGGTCGCTATTGGTAGTGCCACACCAATAGGCAATAAATATAAAGACCTTATGACTCTAATAAATTTTGATTTGCGCATTAATAGAAGTGCTAAACCCAAAGAAAGAGCAATTTGAAAAGGATTAATAATTATGGTTAGAATTGATGTAATTTTTAAAGACTGCCAAAATAATGGATCATCAAAAAGATATTGATAATTTTCAAACCATACAAATGACCTTTTCTCAACACCTCCACCAAAACTTGTATAAATTAAACTTTCCCAAAGACCAATAAAAATAGGATAAAGCTTAAAAGCTATGGTTGCCAATAATGCTGGAGCTAAAAACAAATAAGGTACTACCCATTGTCTTTTAAAAAAATTATTAAACATAAATTTTATATCAGAAAAATAACTACGCAGAGTATACTCTGCGTAGTAATAAATTAGAAGTTAAAGTATTTACTTATAACGTCTCATTGCTTGTTCAATTCTAGACTCTGCAGACTGCATAACAGAAGCAGGGTCTCCACCGTTTCTAATGTCTTCAAAGCTTGTATTTACAATTTCTTCAAATTCTAAAAAACCAGGCGTTCTACCTCGAGTTGCACAATGATTTGCTGACTCATAAGTTGCTAATTTCATAGCAGTATCTGGAAAATTGTTAAACTTTGGATCTTCAGCAACATGCAATATACCCGACATATGAGCAGGTAATGAATTATGCTCATCTACATAAGCTAAAGCAACTTCAGGACTTGCAGTTAAATATCTAACAAGCATTGCAGAAGCATCTTTGTTTTTAGAATAATTCCAAACACCCATGTGCCAACTATTACAACCTGTTACAACATCTCCACCTTCAAAATATGGGTGTAATGCTAGGCCAAAATTTAAATCAGAGTCTTTCCATCTTCCAACGTTCCAAGAACCTCCAACAAAAATTCCAATTTTTCCAGCGCCAAACATTTCATGAGTTTGATCTGGATTAGCTCCTTTTGGAGAAACATTCCAAGTATTATGAATATCATAATACCATTGAGCTGCTTTCATCCATCCATCATTTGTAAGACAACCTTTTACAGATAGTCCACCTTCACAGACACCAGAGCCACCGCCTAAAGATTCAGGTAAAGCTTGAAGTTGATAGTACCTACTGATTTGATCAAAAATCATACCCCAAGTACCACTATCTTCATCGTTAATCTTTTGAGCACAATCAACAACTTCAGCCCATGTAATCCTTTCTGCTTCAATTGCAGATGGTTCAGCACAACCCGCTTTTGCAAGAAGGTCTTTATTGTAATATAAAATTTGTCCTGAGTTGTTTAATGGCGGCGCATACATTTCTCCATTCCAAGAAGCTGCGGCAATACCAGCTGGTGCAAAAATTTCATCGACGTTTGCATCTGAAAAATATGAATCCATAGGTGCAATCATACCTCTTACAGCATAGGATGGCACCAAAGGAGCATCAACAAAAACTACATCAATATCATCAGCTTTCGCATTTCCTCTAACTTCTAAAGTTGCTAAAAGATCTCTAAATGGAAAAGTTTGTATATCAACTTCAATTCCTGTTTCTGCTGTAAATTTTTCAACATACGGTGTTAAAGGGCCTTCTGCCCAAGTTCCAATTACTAAAGCAATCTTCTCTGCTGATTTTGCTGAAAAAGAAATACTTGTAAATAGTAAAAAGACACTAAAAAAAGAAAATATTCTTTTAATCATTTTTCCTCCTAATCTAATTAAATTAAAAAGATTCTTGCATATTGATTTATATATATCAATCAAATTTTCACATATAAATCTTAACTAAATCTATATT
>JAQBWI010000106.1 GCA_027625355.1 Pseudomonadota bacterium | reverse complement strand
GTTAAAATTAATCTATTAGACCTGTTATCATTAGAGGTCATTTTTTTAATTAATTTTTTTTTAACTAATTGAGACAATTTAGCGCTTACTACAGATTTATCGATAAAGGAGTTATAAACAATATCAATTTGACTAATATTGTTAGAAACATTTGATAAATTATAAACAGTCTCAATTATTAAATATTCATTAAATGAAATATTATATTTGGATAATTTATTACGTAATTTAGATTGCCAGAGGTTAGATGTCTGCCAAATTAATAAACCAATTCTGTTCTCATTAAGAGAAGTGTCTGCCATTTGTATACAAACTATTTGTATACAAACTATTATTGTAAGTAAACTACTTTTTCAAAAATAATAAATTTATTTATTCTGTCGCCAATTCGAGCTCAAGTCCATCAAGTTCGTCATTCAGATGGATTTGACAACTAAGTCTAGAATTTTTTTTAACATCAAAAGCTTGATCAAGCATTGACTCTTCATCATCATCTATAGCATCAAGTTTATGCATCCATTTATCATCAATATAAACATGACATGTTGCACATGCACAACAGCCACCACAAGCTGCCTCTATATCAATCCCTTCATCTCTAATAATTTCCATCAAAGTCGAGTTGGTATCAGCCTCTATTATTTGCTTATTACCATCTCTATCAGTTACTGAAATTTTCATATTGAAGTAAGTTTTTTTTGAAGCTCTTTTGATGAAGTTGTATAGCGGAATATATTTTTTTTATCAGGATAACAATATTTAAAACATTCTTGGGCCATAAGTGCCGCTTCATGAAAGCCAGATAAAATCAATTTTAATTTTCCAGGGTAAGTATTGATATCTCCTATAGCAAAAATAGATGGAACTGATGTTTCAAATTTTTCAGTATCTACTTTAATTAAGTTTTCATCTAAATTAAGACCCCAATTAGCAATTGGACCAAGTTCCATTTTTAAGCCAAAAAAAGGTAGTAAATAATCCACTTCAAAATTTTCAGTTTCTTCATTATTTTTTGTAATTACTTTTATTTTATCATTTTTTAAATCTTCAATACCCTTAATCTGTCCCAATAAAAAATTAACTTTTTTATTTTTTTCTAATTCTAACATTTTTGATACTGAGTCAGGTGATGCTTTAAACTCTTTTCTTCTATGCATAAGGGTTACATTTGAAGTTTTAGATAACTCATTTGTCCAATCTAATGCTGAGTCTCCTCCTCCAACAATTAGTAATTTCTTACCTTCTAATATAGATTTGTTTCTAACTGCTTATAAAATATTTTTTTCTTCAAGATGTGCAATATCGCTGATTGGTAGTTTACGAGGCACAAAACTCCCAGCTCCAGCAGCAATAACAATGCACTTGGCTTTAATAGATTTATTTACACTGGTCATTATTAACCATTCACCCGACTCAAGTTTTTCAATCTTTTCAACTTGCTGGCTTAGATGATATACTGGTTTGAATGGTTTTGCTTGCGCAAGTAAATCATCTGTTAGTTCTTGACCGGATATAGAAACTCTAGAAGGTATATCGTATATAGGTTTTTCTGGATATAATTCTGCACATTGTCCACCCGGCTTATCTAAATTATCAATTACATGACATGAAATATTTAGTAATCCTAGCTCAAAAATTGCAAATAACCCAACAGGGCCGGCGCCAATAATCACTACGTCAGTTTTTTCAATCATGGCATTTAAATAACAACTTTTATCACTATTTCTATAGAATACATGACTTATATGCAATTTAATGAGCTAAATCAAAATTTTAAAAACTCCATAATGCTGTGGTTGTTAACTTTAACTGTTATGGTTTTCTTAATCATCATAATTGGTGGCCTAACTAGATTAACAGACTCTGGTCTATCTATGGTTGATTGGCGACCTATTCTTGGCACTCTACCTCCTTTTAACAATAATCAATGGTTAGACGTTTTTAATGATTACAAATTAACTCCTGAATTCCTATATGTTAACAAAAATATGACACTTGAAGAATTTAAATATATTTTTTGGTGGGAATGGTTCCATAGATTTTTTGCCAGGTTGATAGGATTAGCTTTTATTATTCCCTTTCTTTATTTTTTACTCAAAAAAAATCTTAACTCTTTTTTCTATAAAAGGTTTTTAATAATTTTTAACTTAGGTCTATTACAAGCATTAGTTGGTTGGTGGATGGTTAAAAGTGGTCTATCGGAAGATCCATATGTAAGCCCTTATCGTCTTACATTTCATCTAACAAATGCCGTTATTATTTACGCATTGCTATTATGGACTACAATTGAATACTATCATTCAAAAAGTGCAAATTTTATAAGCTTTAAAACAAAAAAAGATTTAATTTTGATTTCAATAATTTTAGTATTTATTACAATCCTGAGTGGGGGTTTCATGGCAGGTTCCCATGCTGGTCAATCCTTTAATACATATCCCTTAATGAATGGAAAGATAATACCCGATGATATTTATTTAGAAGATCTTGGCTTATTAAATATTTTTGAGAATACTGTAACAATTAATTTTAACCATCGCTGGATAGCTACAATTACTTTTATTTATACTTTTTCTTTTTTCACTTATTTGATCTTTAATAAAATAATTAATTTGTCTAATAAAATTATTTTAACAGTTTTATTAATTTTAAGTTTACAGTTTTTATTAGGTATCATGGCATTGCTATCTAATGTTTCCATATATTATGGAAGTTTGCATCAAACAAATTCAATAGCTTTATTATCAATACTATTATTTGCTTATTTTAAATCTAAAATTACAGGAGTTTAATATGAAGAAAAAAATACTTATATTTGGTGGAACGGGTGCGATAGGATTTTCTATTGCAAAAAATTTAAAAAGTCAGGGATATAATCCTATTATAATTGCAAGAAACGAAGAGGACTTAATCAACAAATCAAAAGAAATTGATTGTTTATATGAAACTTGTGATGTTTTAGAAACAAACCAAATTGAAGAAATTTCAAAAAAACATCAAGGAGATGTAGTTGGACTAGCTTATTGTGTTGGTTCAATAAATTTAAGACCACTTAAAATAACTAAAGATGAAGATTTTTTAGATAGTTTTAAAATTAATACACTTGGAGCAATCAATACTATAAAAATGAATCTTCCAAGTTTAACGAGCAATAATGGCTCAATATTATTGTTTTCAACAATTGCTGTTCAGCAAGGCTTTACCAATCACAGCATTGTTTCATCCTCAAAGGGAGCTATTGAAGGACTAACGTTAAGTTTAGCAGCTGAATTTGCTCCAAAAATAAAAGTTAATTGCATTGCTCCAAGCCTAACTGACTCAAAAATGTCACAAAAAATGATTAGTAATGAGACTATTAAAAAAGGCGATTGAAAACATGCACCCAATACCTAAAATTGGCAATGGAGAAGATTTTGGAGATTTGGCAAGTTTTCTTTTAGGTGAAAAAAATAACTGGATTACTGGTCAAATATTCCATATTGATGGAGGAAGATCTACTTTAAGAATAAAATCGTGAAATATATTCAGTTATTTATAATATCTATTTTTTTTTGGTTACCATTTTCTTCCAATGCCTTTCCAATACCAGATGACAGTGAAGTTAGCTTTGATGTAGTAAGAAAAAATAAAATTATTGGAAATTTAACCACTAAATTTATTAAAGATAAGGAAAATATAGTTCTTCATTCAGTATTAGATATTAATGTAAAAATATTATTTATTCCTGCTTACAAATTTTTTCAGGAAACAAGAGAAACTTGGAGTGATGGGGAATTTATTTCTATTGATGGGTATACTGATTTTGAAGATGACAGAGAATACAAAATTAATGGAAAAGATGAAGATGGGGTTTTCCGAGTAACCGGAATGGATGGCTTATTAGAATTAGATGAAAAAATTATCCCTCTTAACTATTGGAATAAGAATATTTTAAAAGAAAAAGAGCTTTTTGATACTCAAAAAGGAATAGTAAGAAAAATAACTGTTAAAAAATTAAAAGAAGAAAAAATCAAAATTAAGAATTCAAAATTATTATCTGAAAAATATACTTTCAATGCA
>JAQBWI010000105.1 GCA_027625355.1 Pseudomonadota bacterium | reverse complement strand
CTAATATTTCTCTTGCGTTTGATACTTCAGTTGCTGAAAAATATAACGACATTTTTACAAATAATATTTTAACACAAAGTGATATCACTCATTATCGTCAAGCTTATATTTTTCAAGAACAGTGTAAGTGGAAAAGTGCAAATAAACATATTCTTAAAATTTCCGATACACTTTTAATGGGTCATATACTCGCTCAGCGGTATCTTCATCCTAAATGTTATACGTCAAAGTATTTAGAGTTATATTATTGGTTAAAAAAATATAATGATCACCCTCAGGCAAAAAGAATTTATCGTCTAGCAATAAAAAGAATGCCCAAAGGGTATAAAAGTCCTTCAAAACCTATTAAACCAAGTGGAATAGTTGGTGATAAAATTGTTTCTAAAAAATCAAATGATTACAAAAGTGCGAAAAAATTATCTAAAAATCAACGTATTGAAAAACAGAAGCTGATCAATGCTGTAAAATCTAGAGTTAATCGAGGCTGGCCAACAGGAGCAGTAAAAATTATTCAACAACGTGATGTTAATGTTCTTTTAGATCAAGTTGAATTAGATCAACAAAAAGAATTAATTGCTAAAGGGTATTTTTTGGCCAATAAAAATGAGCTGGCTATACAATATGCAAGTGAAGCGTTAAAAAATTCTTCCAAGTACGTCCCCTATGCAGCATGGACAGGTGGCTTAGCATCATGGCGATTAGAAGAGTACAAACAAGCTGCAGAATTTTTCTCATTGTTTTCAATAAGTTTAAAAAATGATACTTGGCATCAAGCATCAGGAAGTTTTTGGGCAGCAAGATCATATGCAAAACTTGGACAATATGACAATATCAATTTTTGGTTACAGCGCGCTTCCCTAAATCCAAATAGTTTTTATGGAATGCTATCTCTTGAAATATTAGGTATTGATGAAAAAATTAAATGGGAAACCACAAAAACCCTAAACGTTTCAAATAGTAAACTTTTAAATCTTCCGTCTGGAAAACGCTTACAATCATTAATTCAGGTAGGATTCAATGAAGAGCTAGAAAAAGAAATCGTGCATATTAATTCTGTTTTGAATAAAGAAATCGCAACAGAGTCAGTAAATATTGCACAGCATTTTAATCTCGCCTACACCCAGTTAAAAATTGTAAATAAACTTGAGCAATTTGGTTTAACAATGGATACTAGTTTGTATTACCCTACTCCAGTTTGGGAGCCAAGGGGAGGCTTTAATGTTGATAAGGAATTAATTTATGCTTTCATGCATCAAGAGTCGATGTTTAATGCAACAGCACAAAGCAATCAACGGGCTGTTGGATTAATGCAAGTCTTGCCCTCTACAGCAAAATTTATTACATCAAGCAAAGATGTAAAAAGAAATAATTCGAATATATTAAAAATACCTGAGATTAATCTTGAAGTAGGTCAGGAGTATATCGAATATCTTTTAGATCTAGAGATTGTTTCTAATAACTTAATTTTCTTAGCTACAGCTTATAATGGAGGGCCTGGTAATTTAAAGAAGTGGAAAGAAGAAACAAATTATTTAGATGATCCTCTATTTTTTATGGAGAGTATCCCATCAAGAGAAACCCGCTGGTTTATAGAAAAAATACTTACAAAGTATTGGATTTATCAAAATAAAAGTGAAAAAAACATGGCTACATTAAAAATGCTAGCTAATGGGAAAGATCCACTTTATTAATTCATTGTGACTATAGATACATCATTAGAGTTTATTCCCATCAACATCGCTGTTTTAACTATATCAGATACAAGAACTACTGAAACAGATACATCAGGAGCACTTTTGCAAGAGCGTATCAATAGCGCCGGTCATACATGTATAAAAAAAATGATTATTCCTGATGATGTTCAACAAATAAAAGATACATTGCAAAATTTATCACAAGAGAAAGAAATTGACTGCATAATCACTACTGGAGGCACTGGCTTAACGGGAAGAGATACAACCCCTGAAGCTGTAATGGAAATATCGAATAAAACTATTGAGGGCTTTGGTGAACTTTTTCGTCAAATTAGTTTTACTAAAATTGGCACTTCAGCAATTCAATCACGCGCACTTGCTGCTCTTATAAATACTACCTACGTTTTTTGTTTACCTGGCTCTAAAGGAGCATGTAAAGATGGTTGGGACGAAATATTACAATACCAATTAGATGCCAGACATCGTCCGTGTAATTTTGTAGAAATTATGCCACGACTAAGTGAAAAATAAGTGCCAGATTTTTCTATTGAGAAAGAGTTACAGAGTCATGTCATAGGACTGGATGAAGTTGGTAGAGGTCCGCTTGCAGGACCAGTAATTAGCTGCGGTTGCTATTTTAAAAATTACACAATCCAAGAAGATTTTTATAAATTAATTGGGGACTCTAAAAAACTATCTGAAAAAAAAAGGAAGGTTTCTTTTGAATTTCTTCAAAATCTAAAAAAGGAAGGTATTATTGATTATCATTTAGGTATCGCAAATGTTGAAGAAATTGATACACTCAATATTTTAGAAGCAACAAAATTATCAATGAAAAGAGTGGTCGATAAGTTTGATTTAAAAAATGCTCACTTAATAATTGATGGGAATTTTTCATTAAACTATAAATCATACAAAGAAAATTCTATTATCAAAGGCGATGATAAATCATTTTCGATTGCTGCGGCATCAATCATTGCAAAAGTTCACCGAGATAGACTTATGAAAAAACTCTCTATAAGACATCAGCATTTTGGTTGGGAAAAAAACGCAGGGTATGGAACTAAGTTACATATTGAAAATATTTACCGCTTAGGCCCAACAAGACATCATAGAAAAACTTTTGAGCCAATTAAGTCACTTATCCATAGCTAAAGATTCTCCCTGTTGATAACTCCGTTGACGAGATTCCGTTTCTCCTTAAAGATTCTTTTTAGATGTTTAAGAAAAATTCCATTACACAAGGTGATAGTCTCGAATTGCTAAAAAAAATTCCTGACAAGTCTATTGATCTCGTATTTGCCGATCCCCCTTACAATCTGCAATTAAAAGAGACTCTATACAGACCAGATCAAACAACTGTAGAAGCTGTGACTAATGACTGGGATAAATTTGATACCTATCAAGCTTACGATGAATTTTGTTTAATTTGGTTAAAAGAATGTAAAAGAGTATTAAAGGACGGAGGTGCACTTTGGGTCATTGGAAGTTACCATAATATTTTACGACTTGGTACCTCTATTCAAAACTTAGGTTTTTGGATTTTAAATGATATTATTTGGCACAAAACAAATCCCATGCCCAATTTTCGAGGAACACGATTTACCAACGCCCATGAGACATTATTATGGTGCACTACTTCCAGAAAAGCAAAATATACTTTTAATTATCAAAATTTAAAAGAACTGAATGAGGGCAAACAAATGCGAAGTGATTGGCACATTCCTATCTGTGCTGGCAAAGAAAGATTGCGTGAAGATAATAATCAACGTTCTCATCCTACACAAAAACCAGAAGCTCTTCTCTACCGCATCATGGTATCATCCACCAATAAAGGCGATACGGTACTTGATCCATTTTTAGGCTCTGGAACAACAGCAGTGATGGCAAAAAAATTACAACGTAACTTTATTGGATTTGAGCAAGATCAAGATTACATTAAGCTTGCAAAGAAAAGATTAAAAAATACTGAACCTTTATCAGATGAAGTCGTAACAATGACAAAAAGTCGAAGAGATTTACCAAAAGTACCTTTTGGAGAATTAGTTGAACAAGGAATTATTCCTCCTGGAGCAGTTCTTACTGATAAAAAAGAGAGATTTAAAGCAACAGTTGGAATTGATGGCTCACTTAAAATAAAAAATTTATCTGGATCAATTCATCAACTAGGAGCAAAAGTGCAAGGACTTCCAAGTTGCAATGGTTGGGATTTCTGGCACGTAAAAAACAAATTAAAAACAACCTTATTAGATGACGTAAGATCAGACTATAGAAATAAAAAACTAAATTAGCCGATTAAATAGAGATATTTTTCAGAGAATTAATTAATATTTAATTAGATTTAATTAATTTATTCAAAAACATAATAAATAA
>JAQBWI010000104.1 GCA_027625355.1 Pseudomonadota bacterium | reverse complement strand
AGAATTTATTTTTTTTTAAATTTATTTATTTTTTATTTTAATATCAAATTTAATATTTATACAATTTTGATAATTTTTAGATAATTCTTAGCACTTTTTATTCTTGTATATAGTTTAAGTTTGATCTAAACCTTATGAAAAAATTGGAGGACTAATGATTAAATCAATTTTAAAATTATTTTCAGTAGCTTTCATTTCTTTTTCATTAACTGTAATTTCAACAGTAGCCTCTGCAGAAATTACAATTAACTGGCCGTCAATTTGGGTTGGAAAAGACTCAAAGACAACAGTTATTGCTGAACTTGTAGATGAATTCAATACTGCAAACGCAGGTGCTATTAAAGTTGTTATAGAAGAACAAACTGATTATGACATCTACGCGCAAAAATTAACTGCTCAGTTATCTACTGGTAAGTTGCCTGATATATTTACAGTTGGTGCAGACTTATTAGATATTTTACACAGAAGTGGCAAAGCTATGGATCTTGCTCCTCATGTATCATCTGACTCACACTGGAATAATGTTTATCCAGAAGGAGCTCTTGAAAGTAATATGATGGGTGGGCAATTAAATTATTTACCGTATGAGCTTTTTGTCGTGCCAGTGACATATAATAAAAAATTATTAAAAGCTGCTGGTTATGATGAGTTTCCTGCTACGTATGATGAATTCTTCAAAATGTGTGAAGCTGTAACGGCAACAGGCAAAGCATGCACATCACAGATGACAGCTAAAAATGCATGGACTTCAATGCTTTGGTTTTCTCAAGCCTTAACTTCAGCAGGTGGACCAAATGTTTATGAAAACGGTTTGGATGATCCGGCTTTTGTTAAAGCTTTTGAAGTTATGGAAAAGATGTATCAATACACAACTTCTGATGCAATTGGTGCTGATGCAGGTGTTTCAGGTGGACATTTTTTAAATGAAAGAACTGCAGTTTTCATGAATGGACCTTGGTTTATTGCTCGTTATACTTCAGACGGTATACCAGGATTGCATGAAAATATCGGTGTTGCTCCAGCTCCAATGCTAATGGGTGGAGAAGGTGCTCCCGGCGGATATGTTGGTGGTAAACAATCTTCTTTGGCTGCTGGAAAACAATCTGATCCTGCAAAAGAAGAAGCTGTAGTTAAATTCCTTAAATGGTTAACTACTCCAGAAAATGTTGCAAGACTATCTTACAGCTCTGGTGCTATGTTTATTGTTAAGGCTGATTTGCCTAGTGATATGGACAGACTATTCATTGAAATGAATCAGCAAAAAGGAAATGCTCCTTACGTAGCTAAAACATTTATGAATGGCATGGGTTCATTACCGGTTGTTGCTGAATTTCCGCAAGCATTGTCAGCTCTTGCTTTGGGTGAAGTTACACCTGAAGGTGCCGTAGAAATGCTTAAAGACGCTGAATAACAATCTAAATAACTATGAGGTATTAAATACCTCATAGTTTTCTTATTTTATGAAAATTAAAAAAGATGAAATTGTATGGTTGTTAATATTTATCACACCTACAATTATTCTTTTCACTCTCTTTTTTATATTACCTCTCATTTTTCTTTTTGTATCAAGCTTTACCAACTGGGATGGCATAAGTGCAGAATTTGTTGGATTTGAAAACTACGTTAAATTATTTAACAAAAAAAGTTTTATAAATGCTATTACGAATAACTTATATTGGTGTCTTACAGCAGCATTAATAACAGTACCTTTGGCTTTGATAATTGCACTACTTTTAGCCCATAGATCTAGAGGTTGGAAAGTATTTAGAACAGTTCTTTTTGTACCTCAGGTTGTTTCATCAGCCGCTATAGCTATGCTTTGGGCCGCGATGTTTAACGCTGAATATGGTTTAATTAATTTCTTGTTAGATTATATTGGTTTCTCAGACTATAAAAACCATAATTGGCTGGGAAATATAAGAACTGCGAATGCAGCATTAATTGGTTTTTCTTTGTGTTATGTGGGATATTTCATGGTTATTATGCTTGCAAAGACAGCAGGTATTTCTGAAGACTATTATGACGCTGCAAATATTGATGGAGCAAGTCAATTTCAAAAGGATTTACATATTACTGCACCGTTAATAAAAAGCACTTTTTTTCTTTGTATTATTTTAGCAGTAATATTTAATTTGAGGCAGTTTGAATATGTTTATCTCATGACTGCTGGTGGTCCTGCTAATAAAACTCAGGTACTTGTTGTATATATTTGGAATGAATTGACAGTTCAAAGACTAGGTCGTGGTAACGCGGCGGGAGTGATAATGATAGCTATAGGTGCTATTTTATTACTATCTTTAAGAAAATTATTAAAAAGTGAAACCTATAATTAGTATGCAAAAAGATTTATCTTCAAATTTTTATTTTATTTTTAAATGGGTTATAATTATTTCTTTTGTATTTTATGCTGTATTCCCTTTTTTATGGCTGGTACTTGCTTCATTGAAAACAAATGCTGAATTACTTAATAACCCATTTACGCTTCCTGAAGTTTTTCAGTTTAAAAATTATTCAAATGCTATTCAAGAGGCAGGGTTAGGAAGATTAATAATTAATTCTCTCGTTATAAGTACAAGCGCAACTTTTTTAAATATTTTGTTTTCATCAATGTGTGCATTTGCAATAGCCAGACATACATTTTGGGGTAATAATGTTTTGTTTTTAATGATTACCGCAGGTATTTTAGTGCCATTAAATGCACTTATAATTCCTTATTTTGCAATTATTAATTTTTTAAATCTTTATGATACAAGAATTGGTTTGATTATAGTTTATTGCGCTGTTGGTCTTCCTGTATCAACATTCATATTAACAGAGTTTTTTAAATCTATCCCAAAGGAAATTGAAGAAGCTTCATATCTTGATGGTTGTAATTTTGCTGCAAGATATTTTAAAATTATGCTACCACTTGCTTTACCTGGTTTAGCAACAGCAGGAACATTCCAGTTTATTTTGTGTTGGAATGAATTTATATATGCAATGCTCTTAACTTCCTCAACAGATATTAGAACAATTCAATTTGGTATTAGTTATTTTACCAATCAATTCTTTTCAGACTACGTAGGAATGTTTGCAGCAGTTGTGATAAGTATTATTCCAAGTATTACCGTTTTTATTCTTTTTCAGGAAAAAGTTATCAATGGTTTAACTGCTGGATCAGTGAAGGGTTAGCTAATTTAAATTGACACGTCCCAACATAATTAAAATTATTTGTCATGATATTGGAAAACATCTTGGTTGTTATGGTATAAAATCAGTAAACACTAACTCAATTGATAGTCTTGCTAAAGACGGTATTTTATTTAATAATGCATTTGCTACAAGCCCAGGTTGTAGTCCAAGTAGAGCAGCAATAGCAACAGGAAGATATCCTCATAATACTGGAGTTTTAGGATTAGCACATGCTCATTTTGGTTGGAGTCTTGATAAAAAAATTAAACATATTGCAAAATATTTTTCAAACAATGACTATAATTCAATACTTTTTGGACTCCAACATGTTACTTATTATGAGGAAAATCTTGGCTTCAAGAAAATTTTTCCTGAGAGATCTGCGGATCATGTCATTAAAAATATTGAAGATAATATAGATACTATATTATTTAAAAAACCTTTTTACGCTGAAGTTAATTTTTTTGAACCTCATCGACCTTTTGATTTTGGTGGAGTTAAGTCTTACAGATCTAAAGGTGTATTTATTCCAAAATATATACCCAATAACTCTAATATTAAAAAAGAATTTGAAGCTATGCAAGGGGCAATAAAAAAAATGGATGAGTCAGTTGGAAAAATTATTAATATTCTTAAGAAGAAAGGTCTTTATGAGAATACAATTATTATATTTACGACAGATCATGGAATACCCTTCCCAAGAGCAAAAGGAACTTTATATGATGCTGGAATTGAAACTGGTTTAATAATATCTTATCCAAAATTAAAAATCAAAAATAAAAAATTTAATGAATTAATTTCTAATATTGATATTTTACCAACGTTATTAGATTTGGCAAAAATTAAAATACCAAATACCATACAGGGAAAAAGTTTTTATCCATTAATAATGAATAAAAAATATACTGAAAATAAACATATA
>JAQBWI010000103.1 GCA_027625355.1 Pseudomonadota bacterium | reverse complement strand
TGGAATATAGAAAATTTTACTGTAATATTCACCAAGTAATCCACCCAAAAAACCTACCACAAACGTGCCTACTACACCAAATAACCAAAAGGCTGTGGCTAAATCTAAATTACCTGCATAAAATCTATCGAAAACATTTTTTTCTGAAGAAGATTTTTCTTTAGAGATTGAAGTTAAAGGTGATGTGTTATTTTTTTCCTTAAAACTTTTTTTATCTTTTGAGTTAGAGTCAATTATTGTTGAAATAATACCAAATGCAAATAATCCCATTAATATATATTCCCACCACGATCTTTTTTTAAACCAATCTATTAATCCATTGGAATGTTTTTTTTTATTAGACAGCGATAAGTTATTATTTGATTGTGCTTTATATATATAACAATCAAAACTTACAGATGAGACTTTCTTTAAAAAATTGTCACTTGTATAATGAAGAAAATTCAAATTTGATTTTGATTTTGCAAATTTATTTACACTATACGTTCTAAGTAATTTACCTGAACTATCATAATAACGTATACCAGATATTGAAACTGTGGTTGAATTAGGATTATAAATTTCAAACTGCATTCCGTCATATCCATTATCTTGTAGCTTGTCTGCTTTAAGGTTACATCCCAAAGCGAATGCGCTCCCAGACAGAACTAGTGTGAATAGAATTGTGAGAAATAGTTTTTTGATCATTTGTTTTTATTTTTCTCTATCCTCCATAATATGAAGAATAACAATATTAAACCTGGCTGTAAAATAACGAATATTACAATATTAGCTAATTCATAACCCATACCAGTAATATTACCTATTGCCTCTAAAACCCCGACACACCAATTAAAGAAATCGTTAATCAAAATTATTATTTTTTCATTAAAGTCATGATCCGTTCTCTAATTTGAGGAAGACTTTTTTTGAGTATTTTTGAAAGAGCAAATTCAGGTACATTTCTCTTATATAAAGCCATCAACTTATTATCCTCACTCTTAGACCATTCTGTATTTTTACTTGAATTATCAACCTTTTTTTCAGTCATTTTGTTCTCTGTAATCTCTTTAATATATTTCTTCTTAAGTTTTTGGCCAATAAATTCTAAGACACGATTATTAAATATGATATCTTTTTTATTAATCTTTTTAAGAAGAGTTATACCTTTTAAATTTTTAGCCCTACTTAAAGCAACATAAGTTTGGCCATGAGCAAATGATCCAGTGTCTAAATCTATAGCCACTTTATCAAATGTTTGTCCTTGAGACTTATGAATAGTAGTCGCCCAAGCAAGTTTAATCGGAAATTGTATAAATGAACCAATGCTTGTCGTTGTTACTTTATTACCAGATAATAAATGAGAATATTTGTCCCATTTAACTTTACCAATAGTAAAGATCTTATCTTTAATTTTAACTTTAATTTGATTTTCTGATAAAAAAGTAACCGTACCCAAAGTTCCGTTAACCCATCTTTTAGGTGTTTCTGTATCATTCTTAGTAATCATGACCTGAGCACCAACTTTTAAAATAATTTCTTTTTTAACTGGAAATTCTTTATCACTCCATTTACCTTTAACTATTGCTTCATAATGAAATGTGGGAGTTTTAAGCTGATACAAATTTGAATTATTAATATCATCAACCTTTCGATTAGTAGGACATAGGACTATAGTTCCATCATCATTATCAACATCTTCTTTTACCTGATTGTTTAATTCGTCTAAATCTTCTGAATTTATTTTGTTAAGTCTTATTTTATTTAATAGATCTATAAACTTCTTATCTGATTGCCTAAATATTTTAGTAAGTTCAAGTTGTTTAAAATCTTTCTTATCATAAGATTTTGAATTAAAAAAAAATGGACCATCTGGATAAAATTTTTCCATAACATCCTCTTCCTTTGATCCTACAATTGGTTCAATTTGCATCACATCACCAATCAAAATTATTTGAACTCCACCAAATGGCTTATCGCTTTTTCTATTTTTTCGTAAAGATAAATCCATTGCATCAAACAAATCTGCTCTGACCATAGAAATTTCATCTATTAAAATGGTATCTAGTTTTTGAATAACTTCTTTATCTTTTAAAGTATCAACATCATCCTCTGAAATAAAATGAGGTGGAAATTTAAAAAAGGAGTGTATTGTTTGACCTTTAGCCTTGATTGCAGTTATTCCTTGAAAAGCTAAAGTTGCGTAATTTTTTTTTGTATTCTGTCTAAAATACTCAAGTAAAGTTGATTTACCCGATCCTGCTTTTCCAGTTATAAATAAATTTGAATTAGTATTGTCTATTATTTCAAAAATTTCTTTAAACTCTTTTGTTAAAACAAAATTTTCAGGTAATTCTGTTCCTGTATCAAGTTTAATCATTAATTTATTATATAAGTAAATTTTTTTGCTGAATTAAAGGTATCCCAAAGTTTAAATGGTTTGCATACTCTAAAATTTGGAGCATTAAGATTATATTTGCTCTTGAGTGTTTCTTTATCAATATTGCGGTATTGTTGATTAAAATTATTTAATTCCTCTAAAGTATCATTCAAAACAAATTTATTTTTTGTACTTATCAGATATATCGAGTCTTGACCTCCATGTTGACCAAAGTGTGCAAGTAATAATCTGAATTTTTTATTATTTTTACTAAATAAAACATAGGCTTCATTCCAGAGAGCATCTTTAACTACAATACTAATAAAGTATTTTTCAATTTTAAAATCCTCTTTAAATTTTAAGAAAAACTCACCAGTTTGTAAAAGTGCACCAATGTATTCTAAGAAAATATCTTCGTCACCTTTTTCTCCATATTGATTTCTTATATTATTAAAATTAAATCCTTTAACACATTTTAATATTAAATTAGAAAAATCATCTATCATACCATTTTTATAGGTATCAATAACCTTGTGAAATTTTTTTATGTCAAAGTTTTCATAAATGTAATAAATAAGTTTTAATCTGGAAATATTATTTATGGTAATTTTTTTATTATTTAAACTTTCAGACAGCATAATATTTTTACAAATCTGACATTTTTGAATTCCAACTAAAACTTCAGGGATTTTTAGTGATGCAAACTTATTTTTACATTCCTTGTTAACGCATGTAACAAGCTTATATTTAATCTGCTTTTTTTTGATCATTATTTAATTTCATATTTTAATAATTTACAAAAATTGTTTATTAATCTCATCTCCTCAATTTTCTGACATGAGGTATTTAATAAATTTGGATTAAATAAAATAAAAGTCACGCACTCAGCTCTAGAAATACCTACGTTTAATCTATTTCTGCTAAATAAAAAACCCTTATGCCTTGGGATATTTTCTGGATCAGATGCTGTCATTGAAATGAAAACTATTTTAGCCTCTTGTCCTTGAAATTTGTCTATGGTTCCTACTTTAGAATTTTCTGGGAGATTTCTTGTTAAATTGTTCACCTGCATATTGAAAGGAGCTACTACTAATATATCCTTTAATTCTAAGTTTCTTTCTTTGGAAACTGCATTATCCTTACATTTTTTACCTACTATTTTTGCCATCAAATCCTTGATGTATTCAGACTCTTCGATTGATTTTTGGGTATTATTTTCATGAGACATTGGGATAAAGTTTATTCCCTCATCTTTAATCTTGTCTAATTTTAGTTTTACATGTCTTTCACTTGTTACAGGATGTGGCTTTAACCTAGATTCATAGAAGCTAGATGAAATAAATTCACAAATATTTTTATTCAATCTTCTTGTTTCATTTAAAAATATGCCTTTTTCAGGTGGAATAGTGTCATAGCCTTCTAATAAATATTCAAGAGAACTTTTGCCAGCAATACCAGGATGAGTACCTTTAATAGGTTGAGACAATTGCATTTGATCCCCAATCAAAACAATATTCTTAGTTGATGTACACATTGCAAGTGTATTAGCAAGTGACACTTGCCCTGCTTCATCTATAAATAAATAATCTAATTTTTGATTAAGCTCTTCGTTAGAAAATAACCAAGCTGTTCCAGCGAACAATGAGTAAGGATCGTAACCTTCTTTTCCAACTGTATTGATGTCTTCAATAAATTTGCCATTTAATTTATGTTCTTTTTTTGAAATCTTTTTAAAACCTCTAAACTCAAAATCTGTAACTTCTTCAACTTGTG
>JAQBWI010000102.1 GCA_027625355.1 Pseudomonadota bacterium | reverse complement strand
AATTTTTTAATGGATGAAAAAAATCCATTTTTTGATACGATGCCTTATAATTCAATTTCATTAATTAATAAAAAAAGTATTAGTGATTTTTCAATGAAAATTTCAACAAATATTGAATTTCAACGTTTTAGAGCAAATATTTACATTGATGGCTTATCTGCGTGGGAAGAAAGAAATTGGATTGGAAAAACTATAAATATTAATAATATCAGTTTTGTTGTTTCTGATGAAATTTCTAGATGTTCAGCTACAAATTTGAAACCATCTACTGATATAGTAACAATTAATTTGCCTAACCAACTTAAAAAAACCTATGATCATATCAATATGGGTTTATATCTTGTGCCACAGCAAAATGGTGTTATTTCTAAAGGTGATAAACTAATTATTCATGATTAAATTTATTAATAAATACTCTGATCAAATTAATGGTTATTTGTTTGTCCTTCCAGCTTTCTTAATAATAGGTTTATTTGGAATCTTTCCTGTTTTTTTTGGAATGTATATGAGTGTTCATAAGTGGAAAATTTTTAAAGGAAGATTTCTTGGTTTTGAAAATTATCAAAAAATTGTTGGTGACATTGGGTCATTTTGGATTTTTATTTTAGGGTTATTAGTAATGATTGCCTCTTATTGGGTGTGGTCTGAATTCAAAAATAAATTTAGCAAAAAAATTTATTGTTTATTTATATCTTTCTTATTATTAATTTTAAGTCTCTTTTTAATAAATATTAGTTGGGCAGATATGATGGCAAAAGGAGATAAAGATTTTCTAAATTCTCTAATATATATTTTTTACTATTCTTTTTTTGCAATTACAACTGAAGTAGGTTTAGGTTTACTGATTGCTTTTGCTTTGTATCAAAAACTAAAAGGTAAGCAATTTTTTCAGATGGTTTTGTTGTTTCCATATATCACTCCGGCAGTAATGGGAGGTGCTGTATTTTTTATTATATTTGGTAAAGCTGAAAATTCTATTCTTAACGAATTCATTGGTTATTTTGGATATGATCCTCAAATGTGGTTGTTTGATAAAAGAAAATTATCTGAAGTGTTATTTGGTATAAAAATGGAAGGCTTTTTTGCTGGTCCTAGTCTAGCATTAACGACTTCTATATTTTATGGTGTGTGGTCTTATACGGGGTATTATGCAATTATCCTTCTAGCAGGCTTATCAATAATTCCTTCAGACTTATATGAGGCTGCTAAAGCAGAAGGGGCATCAAGATGGCAAACATTCACAAAAATTACTATACCTTTATTAATGCCTATAATTTTCTTTTTATTATTAACTGGTTTCATAAATTCATTTCAAGCTTTTAATCACATCTTAGTTATGAAAACATCTTCAGCGGGAGAAACAATGGATGTAGTAACTATAGAGATATTTGATCATTTTTGGGATCGCGTAAAATTTGGGTATGCTGCCGCTGAAGGTGTGGTGTTATTTATTATTTTAAATGTATTGGCAATTTCACAATATGTTATTTTTAGAAAACGTTTAAATTATGATTAAATTTAATCAAAGAGAATTAATAGTTCCTTACATCATTTTGTTTATTGTGATGTTTGTCTCAGTCTATCCATTATTATATATGGTAAGTGTATCATTCATGACTGCTGGTGAAGCATCTAATCAATATTTAATCCCAAAAGAATTAAGATTTGAAAACTATGTCACTGTATGGACGTCGAATAATTTTCAACAATATACTTTGAATAGTATAATTATAAGTGCGATAATCGTTATTGGAGTCCTTTTTACAAGTGTTCCAGCCGCTTATGCATTTGCAAAAATAGATTTCCCATTTAGAGATATTATTTTTTATTCTTTACTTTTATCTTTAATGATTCCAGAAATAATTGCTCTTTTACCTCACTTACTAATAATTAGAGGCAATATTTTTCCTTTACCATTTGGGCCATCTTGGATGAATTCTCTTCAAGGCCTAACTGTCCCTTTTTTTGGAAATATATTCATAATTTTTTTATTAAGACAGTATATAAAAAAAATTCCAAATGAGTTATGGGATGCCGCTAGAATGGATGGGTCTTCACATCTTTATTTTTTACGCAAAGTTGTAATTCCTATGAGCATGCCTATTATAGTTACCGTATCTTTATTTGCTTTTATTTTGGCTTGGAATTCTTTTGCTTGGCCTCTATTAATTCTCACAAAAGAAGATTGGTTTCCTGTAACAGTATCTATTTACAGCTTCATAAGAGAAGCAGGAACAAATTATAACTTATTGATGGCGGCATCTTTAATTTCAATATCTCCAGTTTTATTATTGTACTTTTTTACGCAGAAGCTTTTTTTAGAGAGTATTTCTAATTTCGGTCTAAAACAATAATTGTTAACAATTTTTTGTAATAAATTTGCAATAGAATCGTGATAATTCATGAATATACTGATATTCTTAATTAGGGGTGTGATTATGATTTATAAATTTTTGACTAAAGTTGTTTTTGTAACAATATTTTTATTTTCTTCTCAAATCTTCGCAGTTACTGCGGCTGATATTGAGAATGCAAATCCTGAAGGCCAAACTGTAGAGTTTTGGGTTCAATACTCTGATGAGCGATTAGATTTTATGAAAGCTAGAGCTGAGAGGTTTGAAGCTGAGACTGGTATTAAAGTTAATATTACTTACAAAGGTCATTACGGTAAAGTTCAATCAGCTATGATGACTTCTGCAGGTACACCAGATCAAGCAGATGTTGCTAGAGGATACGGAAACGCTGCAGCGGATATGTATCAAATTGGTGCTGCTATGGATCAAAGTATTCTTGCAAACAGTAAAAAATGGGGAGTGAGTCAAGATGATATTGATGATTGGGGAGCAAACTGGACAGTTGGTTTCTCAGGATATTTTGATGGCAATCCAAAGTTACTTCATGAAGTTGGAAAGTCTATAGAGGTTGTCTACTACAATAAAGATTGGTTGAATGAGTTAGGCTTATCTGAACCAACAACCCCAGATGAATTTGCGGAAGCAGCCTGTGCTGCAACTAACAATCCTTTTAGTGGAAGTGTAGGAGATGCAGCAAGTCTTGGTTACGAAATAGATACTGATGCAAGTAATTTTGCAGCTTGGGTATTTGCACATGGTGGTGATGTTTTTGACTATGATGCAGGTCAATATATTCTTAATGGCCCGGCTAGTGTTGCTGCAATGGAATTTATTCAGGGTATGGCTAATAAAGGCTGTGCGCAAGTAACTAGAGATAAATATGCAGATCAACAATATCTTGGCTTAGGTACCAATTTATTTGCTTTAGGTTCAACTTCAGGAATTACATATTTTCAAAATGCAATTGAAGATGGGTATAATGGAAATTGGGAAATTTCAGCAGTTCCCCATACAACTTCAGAGCCAGTAATGAATTTATATGGCGGGGGTTTAATTATGGGCAATACTGGCAATGTTGATAAAATGGTAGCAGCTTATCAATGGATGAAATACATAACTAATACAGAAAATTCAGCGGTATGGTCAACTGAAAGTGGCTATGGTTTTGTTAGAACTTCTTCTGCTGATCATCCATTAATTGTAGCGAAGAGAAATGATCTTCCTCAATACAATAGATCTCTTGGATTAATTCAGTATGGAAAGGGAGAGCCATCTGTTCCAGCTTATTATTCTGTCAGAGGTGAGATTGAAAAAGCTTATGCAGCAATCATTAATGGAGACGACATTATGTCAACTCTTAATAGTTTGAATGATGAGGCTAATGCTATTTTAGCTGATGCAATTGAAGAATAATAAATAAAGATATTATATGTTGAAAGGGTGGTTTATAACCACCCTTTTTTAATTATGATTATAGTTTGTTCATTAAGTGATTTAGTTGATGTATGTGAGAGTGTGAAGCCAAAATATCTAATATCAGTTATTGATCCTGGATATGAACCCGAAACCCCTAAATTTGTTCAAAATCATCTTAAATTAGGATTTGATGATATAATTAAAGTAAGTTCAGATAATCATATATTTAGACTTAATACAGAAGAAATTCCTCAATTACCTCCAAATAATTCTCATATTGACTCTATTGAAACATTTACAAAAAACTGGGATGTAAGTGAAGATATTGCTATACATTGCTGGTGTGGTGTTTCTAGATCTATGGCAACTGCCACTTACTTAATGTGTAAAA
>JAQBWI010000101.1 GCA_027625355.1 Pseudomonadota bacterium | reverse complement strand
TCCATTTTAGGATTCCATCTTCTGACATTGTGTCCAAAATGTACACCCGCTTCGAGTAAATCTTCAATTTTAACTTTAGGTAGATTCATAGTTTTCTCCGGTTTAACCTCCACAGAAATAAAAACACCGGTTTTTTCTGTGTGCTAGATTTTTTGGAGTTAATAATGACAAAACTAAAAATTTTCAAGAAATATCTAAATTATAGTCTATTTTTTTTGAGTTTTTAAGCAAATCTAATTGTTTATAGGATTTTAATGAATAATCGTTATTCATATTAAGATTAATAAGTTTATTATCTAAGTTCAAAAATATTGATATTTTACACTTTAAAGGGGCTTTTTTTTCAAAAAGATCTTCTTTATATTGTAGTAAATTGTTAGATTGAATAAAAATATCAATCTTCTTATCTAAATTATTAAATTCAGTTTCAAGCTTTTTTACAGATCTTATTATATATCTTGCTTCATTATTACTGATAGTTTTATCAATATCAAAAATCAATAAATTGCCTTCTTTTAAAAGATATCTGAATTTACCTAAGTTTTCACTAAATATTGACAGTTCATATTGTGAAGAAATTTCAGATATTGTCACAAAAGCGTATTTTCTTCCATCTTTATTTGATCTTTCCTTTATATCCAAAACAGATCCACAAAGTCTCAATTTTTTAACACTCTCATCTTTAACTACATCATTAAAGTAGTTAATATTTTGTATTTCAAAAAACTTTTTAGGATAATGTTTAAGAGGATGATCGCTAAAATAAAAACCAATGACTTCTAATTCATTTTTTAATCTTTCACCTGCGCTCCATAAAGGAATCCTTTGATTAAATAGATTTTTATCTTCAAATGATATTTCCTCTTCCTCAAAAAGTAAATTTTGATTTGAAAATTTACTACTTGCTCCAAATAGATTTACAAATTGCGGGACATTATAAAAAAGCTTAGACCTGTTTTGTTCAACTGAATCAAATGAGCCAGATTGTATCAATTTCTCAAGCTGTCTTTTGTTCACAACTTCATTTTCTACTCTCTTTAAAAAATCAATTACTGATTTGAATTGTCCCTCTTTTTTTCTAATAGCAACAACAGATTTTATAGATTTAGCGCCCACACCCTTAATAGCGCTTAATCCAAATCTAATTAATTTTTTTGACTCGTTTTTTTCTATAGAGAATTTTTCCTCAGAAAAATTTATATCAGGTTTTAAAAATGGTATCTCTAATTTTTCTAATTCCTGTCTCAGTGAGATAATTTTATCAGTTCTATCAATAGAGAAATTTAAAGTTGCAGTCATAAATTCATGAGGAAAATTAGCTTTTAGATATGCAGTTTGATAAGATATTAATGCATAACCTGCAGCGTGACTTTTATTAAAACCATAACCAGCAAATTTATCTACAAGATCAAAAATTTTTGAAGCCTCTTTTTCATTAATATTATTTTTTAATGCCCCTTCTATAAATCTGTTTTTTTGATCATCCATTTCTTTCTGAATTTTTTTCCCCATTGCCCTTCTTAACAAATCAGCCTCACCTAGAGTATAATTTGATAAAACTTGAGCTATTTCCATTACTTGTTCTTGATATACAATTATTCCATATGTTTCTCTCAAGACGTCTTTCAACATAGGATGAATATAGTCAATATTCTCCCTTCCATGCTTTCTATTGCAAAAAGATGGAATATTATCCATTGGCCCAGGTCGAAAAAGAGCTACAACTGCAATAATTTCTTCAAATTTATCTGGTTGTAGTTGTTTCAATACACTACTCATTCCATTACTTTCTAGTTGAAAAACACCCACAGCATTACCCATGCTAAGTTGTTGGAAAGTTTTTAAATCGTCTAAAGGAATGTTTTTAAGAGAAAAATTGGGTATTTCTTTTTGAATTAAATTAACACACTCATTAATTATAGAAAGTGTTGTTAAGCCTAAAAAATCAAACTTTACTAAACCTGCTTTTTCAACATATTTCATTGAAAATTGTGTTGCATTAGTTTCTGTATTTGGGTCTTTATAAAGGGGGACAATATTTGATAAACTAGTGTCACCTATTACTACACCTGCAGCATGAGTAGAGGCATGTCGGTGCACACCCTCAAGTTTTAAACTTATATCAACAACATTAGAAAGTGTTTCATCTGCTTCAATCATGTCTCTTAGAGATTTTTCAGATTTTATAGATTCTGCAAGTGTAAGTGGATTAGATGGATTAAATGGAATTAATTTAGCAAATGAATCAACTTCACCATAAGGTACTTCTAATACTCTTCCAATATCTCGAACTGCTGCTCTTGACGCTAAAGTTCCAAAAGTAATAATATGTGCAACTGAATCATTTCCATACTTTTTATTTACATATTCAATAACTTCATCTCTTCTAATTTGACAAAAATCAATATCAAAATCAGGCATTGAGACTCTTTCAGGATTTAAGAATCTTTCAAATAAAAGACTGTACTTTATTGGGTCTAAATCAGTTATACCTAAAGACCAAGCCGCGACACTTCCAGCACCAGACCCCCTACCTGGACCAACTGGAATTTTATTTTCTTTAGCCCAATTAACAAAGTCAGAGACTATCAAAAAATAACCAGCAAAACCCATCTTATTAATAATATCAATTTCAAAATCCAATCTATTTTCATATTGTTTTTTTTCTTGAATTTTATTCTCTTTGATTTTTTCTATTAATCCATTTTTTGCGATCTTAACCAATAACTGACTTTCTGATAGATTAAGATTATTTTTAAACTTTGGAAGTTTAGGTGTAACTTCTTTTGGGTAATAACTACATGATATCGCCACATTAAAATTATTCTCAATAATTTCAGGCATATCTGAGAATAACTCACACATTTCTTCATTATTTTTAAAAGCTATTTGATTATTAGATGTTTTTCTATTTCCATTATTAATTGTAGTTTTTTGGGCTACACATAATAAGGCATCATGGGCGGAAAATTCATCCTGCTCGCCAAATTTAATATTATTTGTGCCAACTATTGGAATATTAAATTCATTTGATTTTTTTATTAAAAAATTTTCAAAAGAGTCAATTTCAGAATCATTAATTCTTTGAAGCTCAAATAATAAATTCTCATTAAATAATTTTTTTAAAATATTTATTAATTCATCTGTATTTTTATTATCATTATCTAAAATCATAAGTGGGTTATATTCTCCACCTAAAAAACAAAAAAGACCCTCTGAATGATTTTCCAAATCTTTAATTGTAATTCCAATATCTGAGCTTTTATTTAAATAAGATATTGAACTTAAATAAATTAAATTTTTATAACCAGTTTCATTTTTTACCAGAAAAGATAATTGTGATATTTTATCCTTTTCTCTAATATCTAGTAAATTTATAGAAGAACCTATTATTGGCTGAATATTATTATTTACACATTCTTGTGCAAATTCAAAAACACCAAACATGTTGTTGTTATCTGTAATTGCAAGAGCAGGAAGATTGTTTTTTTTAGCTAAAGTAACTAATTTTTTAATTTTAAGCGTACTCTCTGAAAGAGAGTACGATGATAAACATCTTAAATGAATAAAGGGTTTAATCATTTTAAGATTAATTTTTTGTTTTTAAATACATATTTATTATCTGCCATATCAGCATATTTTTGATTATGTGTTACATAAAGGAGAGATATATTATTATTCTTTATAAAATTTAGAAAAAAATTAATTATTTCATCAGATGTATCCTCATCTAAATTACCAGTCATTTCATCAGCCAATATTAAGTCTGGGGTATTAATAAGTGCTCTTGCTGAAGCTGCACGCTGTTGTTCACCTCCAGATAATTTGTTTGGTTTTATATTTTTTTTATCGAGTATTCCAAAAATTTGTAATAAATTACAAGCTTCTTTAGCAACTACTGATTCTTTTTTTTTATTTATTAATCCTGGTAAAATAATATTTTCTAAAACACTCAATTCAGGAATTAAATTAAAGAATTGATGAATAAACCCTATTTTTTTATTTCTAATATCACTTAACTGATTGCTACTAATTGAATTCGTTGCTTTTCCTTCAAAAAAAAATTCACCTTCAAAACTTGAGTCTAAAAGTCCTAATATATTAAGAAGTGTAGACTTTCCACAACCGGATGAGCCAACAATAGAAGTGATGCTATTTTTAGTAATAGAAAAATTAAGATTTTCAAATATTAATAATTCATTTT
>JAQBWI010000100.1 GCA_027625355.1 Pseudomonadota bacterium | reverse complement strand
ATTCTTCACCTCCTTTACTTGTTTCTATAAATCTATCAAAGCTTAAATAGCAAAACAAATAAATATTATAAAAAATATAATAAATAGTTGACAACAATAAACATGATGTTATAATTATTATAAATTTCATAATAAATAATTAAAAAGGAGAAAATATGAAAAACATAATAAAGAATCTACTAACAGGATTACTAGTAGTAACACTTGCAAATGTAGGAATGTTTACATTAGATCAAGATGTAGCAATGGCTGCTAACTGTAGCCTTACTACAACCAACGATATGTTTGGCAGTAGTACTCGTGGATATTGTGGAAACGACAGTGTCAGCCTTACTACAACCAACGATATGTTTGGCAGTAGTACTCGTGGATGGGTTGGCAATAATAGCTACTCCTCTACTACTACCAACGATATGTTTGGCAGTAGTACTCGTGGATGGGTTGGCAATAACAGTATCAGCCTTACTACAACCAACGATATGTTTGGCAGTAGTACTCGTGGATGGGTAGGTAACAATAGGTATTCTACATCTTCAACCAATGATTTGTTTGGTAGTAGCACTCGTGGATACTCAGGCAATAGCAGGATAAGTTTAAATTCTACAAATAGCCTGTTTGGAAACTCAACATCTGGTTATGTTGGAAACCCAAGAACAAGCATAAATTCAACAAATACAGGTTTTAGTAATTGTTTTTGGAATTGCTAAAAAGAAAAAATAACATATCTGGCCATCAAAGTAAATGTTGGTGGCCAGTAAGGAGAAACAATGACAGAAAATAAAGAAAAAAATGAAAACAACTTCTTAAATATAAGGGTTGTTTTAGATAGATCAGGATCAATGTCTAACTGTGTACACCAGACAATAGATGCATTAAATGGTTATTTAATCGGAATGCAGAAAGAAAATACAGAAGGTGTAGTCACTGTAAGTTTGTTTGATTCATTATCAATTGATATAGGTGTTGGTAAAGTTCAGATTAAAGACTTATCGCCGCTTGATTATTCTTTCTTAACTCCCAGAGCAAGCACACCTTTATACGATGCTATAGGTGCCGCCATTTATGAACATAGTAATTATGACGCTACTAAAGAAGATAAAAAAGTATTAGTAATTGTAACTGATGGTTTAGAAAATGCCTCAAGAGAGTACACAGGTGAAGCTATCAAAAAACTTGTGGAAGAAAAAGAAGAAGCAGGTTGGTTAATAGTCTATCTTGGCTCAGATCATGACATCTACAAACAAACAAGAATGATGGGAATAGGACCTGAGAGATCTATTCGATACAACAAAGCAAAGTCAGGTAGTGCATTTAGATCTGTCCTAAGGACATCTGGAGATTATTACAGAGGTACAAAAGCTATTGATATTGAATTTACAGAAGAAGAGAGGAGAGATGCAGAAGAAGATAAATAGGTTTGATTAGCCATACCTCCTTGGTAACCCCTGAAACCCCGCAGTTTTTCCTTTCGGCTGCGGGGTTTTATACAATATAATAATGATGTGGATAAAATTTTCGTTTCTTACTCGAGTAAAGACAGGACTTTTGTTGATACATTTTTACTATCTTCGCAAGAATATAAAAATGTAAAATTATGGGCATCGCATAAAGGATCGATGTCTTCAGGCCAAAATTTTAAACAAAAAATAATTAGTGAGATTGATAATTCTATGGGATCGATTATTTTTGTTTCTAAAACTTCTCTTACTTCCGAATTCATTAATGAAACTGAACTACCACACATTTTTGAAAAAAAAAAAAAAAATAAAAAATATAAAGTCGCACTTATTTTTATAGATGAATGTGTAATAAATGAGAATCTTTACTTGAAAGATTTGCACTTTATTAACTCAGTTTCTACACCACTAAAATTTTCATCTTCAAATCAAATAGATGAAATAAGTAGAAGAACTTTTAATTTCTTTAATTTAAAATTGAAATCTAAGAAGTCATTATTAAAAGGCCTTTTATTTTCATCAATGATTCTATTTATTGGATTTTCGCTAATTAATCAGTTCAGTGATAGTGAAGAGGTTATTAATGAAGTAATTGAAGAAGTTGTTAATAATGAAAATGAAGTAATTGAAGAAGATAGCAATATAACTTGCTTTGGTCCTGAAATTGAGCAGTTTTGGAAAGACAGTTACATTTACTCACCTCTTAAAACTGATCTGAATAAAGCTAAGGTGGACTGTAATTCATCAATGACAGCTCAAATTTATTATTCAGAAAGTTTAAACGTGGCGCAAGACGATTTAAATGATTCTCTTTCTAGTAGTTTACGAAATGATGCAACTACCTCTTGTGCGAATAAATTTAAACTCATTTACGGCTATGGTTCAACAGAAACATTATTTGATTTTCAACTTTTGTTTACGGAAGATGAAAATGGTTATTTAAATTACAGTTGTATAGCAGTCTTTATCTCAGCAACAACCCAAGCTTTTACAACATTTACAAATGACCTAATTAATTTGAATATAGAGGAATACAGAGCTAATAATGGCATGTTTTTGAAATCTATATTTTCCTTGAATGAAAAAGAGTGCTTCAATAATCCAGAATGGCAATATGGTAATAGTGAGGACAGATTCAGTGAAGACTTAGAAGTTTCAGGTGTTTACACCGTATATTGCAATTCACCTCATAATGCCCAAGTTGTTAAAAAATTTATGTATATCCCCTCTGAGAATGAAAGTTATGAGGATATCGAAAAGCAAGTTTTTGATAAATGCAGCATTTTTACTGAAGTTTTTTTTGGTGACCTGATTGAAGTTAAGGAAAATGTAACTCTAGAAGGCTGGCCATATTTGGACATTCAATTAATGGCAGATGAAAAGAAGTTGAGAAGTGGTCTTGAATCAGAAATTCTCTGCATAGTAAGCAATTCTGGATACATGGACATAAAAGTAGATTTTGATTATTTTAACTTATTAGACAAAAAGCTTTTTCAAAGAAATCAATATGAAAAAGATTTTATAGAAATTACTAATTGTCCATCAGATCCAATAAGAGGTTCAATGCTTGATGACGAATATATTTATGGATTCCCATTTACATTTGTATGGAATGCTAGTTCTTCAGATGTTGAAAGCATATATTTTAAATTCAAAGATATCGATTACTTTATTGAGTACGAGTATTTTGCTGAATCTGATTATGAGCAAAATATTCTGAATAATTGGACATCTACTCAGTTTGTTGGACCAATTGGGTCAAAAAATGGTGATCCTTTTGTCGTTTCTACAGAATTGAGACTT
The DNA here is from genome assembly GCA_027625355.1 of Pseudomonadota bacterium. GTDB lineage: Bacteria > Pseudomonadota > Alphaproteobacteria > HIMB59 > CACPNW01. The sequence goes on along the minus strand of JAQBWI010000100.1, from coordinate 964 downwards.
GCAAGCGGAGAGGTTATAAAAGATGTCTGCAGTCTTGAACTATATTTTGAAAATTAGCTACTTTCTCTGCTGAGTGGGAACCATGACATACGAGAAAAACTCAGCTTTTTCGTTTCTTGTATAAAGCAGTGCCGGAGCACCCTTTCCTTCTTGAGCTCTTTTGTTTTCTGGCTTATTAGGCATAGGGTTTATTGCAGGATTACCATCCTGGTCAACCTGTTTTAAAATTTTGTTTTGAAAATTACCAAGCTCAATAGCATCAATGTTGTGTGTAAGTTTCCAAAAGCTTTCATAAACTGCCCTTATGTCACCTACGGTAAACTTGTCATCGCAGAAGTCTAAAGCAATTGGTTTTAAGGCCATTTGGTTAACCATAAAATCTATTGCATCTTCTAAAATTTTATTGTGATCAAATGCCAAAACTTTTTTCTCAATCTTTTTTTCAAGAATATCTGAAACCTTTATATATTTAGCTTCTTTAGCATCTGAGGTTGCTACAGGTGTGTGACTTGCTTGAGTAATGATTGCAAAAGCTACGGACATAGTTTGTCGCCACTCACCTTTTTTGTCACCTTCAAACGACCAAGCATCTCTGTCTGGTGTAGAGTAAAATCCTGTCTGATACAATGTAGTTTTATTTTTTGTAATTTTTAAGTTTAAGTTTGTTTCCTCTTTTAATTCTCTTAGCACAGCTTCTTCTGCACTTTCTTTACCTCTAATAAAGCCACCAGGTAGCGCCCAGTAATCTTTATATGGCCTATGTTCTTTAGTTTGTCCAGTTTCAGATAAGGCTCTTTTTACCAGTAAAACATATAGTTCACCTTTTTCTATCTTGAAGACTATGCCGTCTGTAGCAACTGAAGGTCTGAAATAAACTGAGGAATCTTTTAAGTTTTCTGTTTTTAAGTTTTTATTCATAAACAATTATAACATATATTATAAAAATTATAAAAAATATATTAAG
>JAQBWI010000099.1 GCA_027625355.1 Pseudomonadota bacterium | reverse complement strand
CGGCTTGTCACAGGGATATGATGTATTTGGTATTGGGATTTATGATGTAAAATTTGATGGTTCATCCTCTGAAAATGCAACAGATGTAAGATATGAAAGAAGGTTTGATAATACTTTAATTGATATTGGGCCTGAACAAGATAATTTTTTTTATCTCAAACCTTTTGCCGGTATCGAATTAACATCAGACTCAGCTTTTTATTTAATTAGCGGAATATATCTTGAGGATAACATTGGAGACTTATTTAGTGGTAAGGATAACAACTGGAATTTTACTCCAAGCTTTGGAGTTGGATATTATGATGATGGTAATGGTAAAAAACTTGGCAATAAAGTTGAGTTTAGAACAACAATAGAATTTTCTTATCAACTCATAAATAAAGATAGAATAGGAATATCCTTTGGTCATATTTCAAATGCTAATATAGGAAACAAAAATCCAGGTGCTGAAATTATAAGTTTATCTTATCAGAAGCCTTTTTAGTTAATTAGTAATTTTTTTTCATTTACAAACTTTAAAAAAATTTTCTCAAGAGTATCAAAATTATGATCTTTAATTTTGGAGTGAATATCAATTTTAAATTGCTTAGAGTCAGGAATCCCAAAAAATATATTCAGTAATGGACTTAAAAGTCTGTAAATTGAGTCCTTACCAATTTTTGGTCTTATATAGTTGAAGTAATCTTGTATTGTTCTTTCGGAAATAGTGTATTTATTTGTTTCATTATAAAATAAACAGTCAACATCTTTTAAGCAAAAAGGATTATTTTGAATTAACCTTCCTAACATGACCCCATCATGTTTATTTGATAATTCTAATGCCCCTTCTATACTATCAATACCGCCATTTAAAATAAATGTGATATCTGGATATTTAGATTTAATTTTTGAAACAAAATTATAATTTAATGGAGGAATATTTCTATTACCCTTTGGGCTTATTCCAGTTAGAATTGCATTTCTAGCATGGACATAAACCAATCTAATTCCACTTTTTAAAATCTCATCAATGAAGTCTTCAAAAAAGTCGTAATTAAACTCTTTTCCAAGACCTATTCGACATTTAATTGATACTTCTATATTTTTATTAAATTGCATTGCCTCCAGACAGTTTCTTACAAGTTTTTTGTCTTGCATTAAGCATGCCCCAAAACTTCCTTTTTGAACAGCTTTACTGGGACATCCAACATTTAAATTTATTTCATCATAATTTAATTCATAAGCTAATTTCGAACTTAATTTTAAATCATCATATTCTGAGCCTCCTACTTGAAGTGCTATGGGATTTTGTTGTTCATTAGCAATTACTGATTGCGTGTTCTTTGAATAAATAAGTGTTTTTGTTGCAATCATTTCGGAAAACAAAAAAGTTTTTTTTGATAAGATCCTATAGAGATTTCTAGCATAGGGAGTTGTGTATCCCATCATTGGAGCAACACAGAATTTTCTATCAATTATTTTTTTCATCTCTAAATTTAGTTTTTTTAATATATTGATTGATTAAACTTGTAATTTCTTGCCTACAATAATTAGTTAATATAAATTATAAATAATAATCTTTATGACTAATAAAATATTTCCTCCTCCCAAATTTTTAATAGATAAATATAAAAAGTGGAAATCTAGCGAATATGTAAAAAATGAAACAAAGTTAAGAAACCTTGCCGCTTTTGGTCAGAGCCCATCTACAATGGTTATATCATGTTGTGACTCAAGAGTTCACGCTACATCAATTTTTGGAGCAGACGAGGGTGAGTTCTTTATTCATAGAAATATTGCAAACTTAGTCCCACCTTATTCTTTAGATGGTGAAAATCATGCCACATCTTCTGCAATAGAATATGCGATCAAGGAACTTAAAGTTAAACACATAATTATTTTAGGTCATAGGGATTGTGGTGGGATTAAATATGGACATAATCTGCATTCAGACTCGGCAAACCCTAACTATGAGTTTATAAATAAATGGGCAAGTATAATCCTGCCTGCTTTTAACAAAATCCAAAAAGACATATCAGTAAAAAAACAACTAAATCAATTAGAGGAAGAAAGTATAAAAGTTTCAATTGATAATTTGTTCAATTTTCCTTTTGTAAAAAAAACTATTGAAGATAATAATCTTTTAATTCATGGATTAATTCATGACATTGGATCTGGGAATTTACAGTATTTAAACTCAGTTACTAAAAATTTTGAAAATTTATAAATTTCAATAAGAATATTTTTTTGAGGGAAATTTTTTATTTTTAACATCTTTAACAAAACTTTTAACAGCATTAATTACATCTTTATTTACATCAATGTAAGTTTTGATAAATTTTGGTTTATAGTTATTAGAATCTAAGTTTATAATATCATCAGTAACTAAAACCTGACCATCACAAAAATTTGAAGCCCCTATCCCAATAGTTGGTATAGTTAATTTATTTGTTATTTTTTTTGCAGTGTTCATTTCTATACACTCTAAAACAATTAATTTGGTCCCAGCGTCTTCAAGTTTTTTTGCCAATTTTATTAAATGATTTGATTCATTTGAATTTTTTCCAACACTTTTAATTTTACTAAAGTCAGAGAATTTTTGAGGAGTGACTCCAATATGAGAAACTACTTTAATTTTATTTTCTGTTAAATATTTGACTATAGCAACATTTTTATGATCGGTTTCAATTTTAACAAAGTCTGCTTTTGTATAAGTTAAAATATCCAACGCATTTTTAAGAGCTTCTTTTTTATTACGATATGTTTTGTAGGGCATATCAATAATTGTCATTGATTTTTTAGTATTACTTACAACTGCTTTTCCATGATTTTTCATCATCTCAAGATTTACAGATCTAGTATTTTTCATACCATACAATGTTGTGCCTAATGAATCTCCAACTAAAACTAAATCAACATTACCATCTAAAATATTTGCTAAAGGTTTAGAATAAGCGGTTAGGCATGTAATTGGCTCTTTATTTTTTTTTAATAATATTTTTTTATAACTAATTTTTGGCATTTAATTACTTAGACTGATCTTGTAATTCCACCATCAACTCTGATATTTTGACCAGTTATATACGCGCCACCTTCTGATGCTAACATTTCAACAACTGATGAAATTTCACTAACTTTCCCATATCGTTTCAAGGGTATTTTTTTTAAAAACTCTTCTTTTGCTGGCAAGCTATCAATAAAACCTGGCAATATATTATTCATTCTTATGTTATCTATTGCATATTTATCGGAATAAATTTTTGTAAATGCAGCTAGGCTTGATCTAAATGCACCAGATGTAGGAAAATTTGAATCTGGTTCAAATATTGCGAATGTGGAAATGTTTATAATGGATCCGTTTTTTTGATTTTGCATTATCGGAGTAATCACTCTCACAGCTCTTACAACATTCAAAAAATAAACTTCCATTCCTTTAATCCAATCCTCATCACTTATTTCAAGAATCTCACCTTTTGGGCCATGCCCAGCACTATTGATAAGCGCATCTATTTTTCCAAATTTTGCAAGTGTTTGACTAAGAAAATTATCAATATCTTTGGAAGATAAATTACTTCCTGTATATCCAAAACCACCAAGTTTTTTAGCTAATTCTTCACCTTTTCCAGAAGATGACATTATGGCGACATGATATCCTTTTGATGATAAGTGTTTAGCTGCGTCTGCCCCCATTCCACTACCTGACGCAATAAATGCTGCAATTTTTTTCATGTTACTCTTATAACATAATAAATAAAAAAAAAATTTATATTAATAATTTTACGGTCACGTAATTTTATTGATAGGTTTTTTATTATTAAAAAAGTTAAATACATTTTTACAACTTAATTTTGCCATTTCATACCTGGTTTCTTTTGTTCCACTTGCATGATGAGGGGAAAGTATGACATTTTTTAATTTTTTAAATTTTGAATTTATATTTGGTTCATTATTAAATACATCTAGTGCTGCTCCTTTTATTTTATTATTCTGCAGCGCTTTTAATAAAGCGATTTCATTTATCACTGAACCTCTAGAAATATTTATTATATAAGCGTCTTTTCTTAGTGAATTTATTATTGATTGATCAATAATTTCATTAGTTTTTTCCCCCCCTTTACATGTAATAACTAAAAAATGAACTTCCTTAGCCATTTTTTTGAGGTCTTTATAATACTTGAAATTTATTTTTTTCTTATTTGGTCCATAGTAAAATATATCTAAGTAAAGCGCCCTAGCTTTCTTGGCAAATGATTTTCCTATTTTACCCATACCAACTATTCCAACTTTTTTATTTGTTAAACTTTGATTTAACTCAGGAGTTGATTTTAACCATTTGTTTTTTTTTGTATAATTATGGTTATCTATAATT
>JAQBWI010000098.1 GCA_027625355.1 Pseudomonadota bacterium | reverse complement strand
GGACAAGATCCAGAAGGTAATTATGTTAATGGACAATTTATTAATTTACCTTATTACAACAAAACAGAAAGAGTTGGTTTTAATTTAGATGGTACAACTTTTAACTTTGATCAATTTGCAGAAGTTATTAAAGCAAATACTTATTCATCAGATGATTTAGAAGAGTTTGCAATAGAACATACTAGAAAAATATTAATAGGTGGTGGAGAAGAGTTTAATGATGGACCACCTTGTCTTGCAATATTAACTAAAGATAAATTAACAGATGGCAGAGATAGGTTTTTATATAACTATGCAGTGTTTGCCAAAAAGAAATATCCAGATGATTGGGAGAAGATGGTTATCGCTGCACCTAATAAATATTTTAAATCAGATGCTAATGGGGTTTTAGATTGGTCAGAAGAAAAAACTAAAAAGAAATTAAAATCTTGGGCAAGAAATATTAAAGGATATACTTGTAATGAAGATCCAATACAGCCGGTATGTATGAAAGCTGTATGTAGAAATAAAAAATTTGGATACCTGTCTTATAACAGAAGAACCTTTCCACCATTAAGCGGATTGCAAAAAATAACATATCCTGAACCTGAATATACATTCAATGTTACATTAGATGATGGTCAAACAACTAAAGAAGTTAGAGCAAAAAATATAAAACAAATTATTGAAATAGAAAATATTAGAGCCATCATAGGTGCTGCAGCTGATAAAGTACCACCAAAAATAAAACAAGATGAGTTTCAAGATATACTAGATAATCTGTTTCCACCAAAAATTATTACTTCACCACCTAAAGGAACTACACCAGATGAATTATTACATGAATATTTATTACAATATTTAAATGGACCAAAGGCAGAAACATTTGCAGCATTTAAAACAGGTGCTGTATTTATAGAAAATAATCAAGCATTTTTTGTTTATTCTTCTTTCTATGCAACTTTAAAAAATAAAGAATGGAAAGAGAATAGAGGTAAGACAGGAGAACGTATAGAAAGATTATATAAAGCAATACTTGGTGTTGATAAAAGATTTCCTAAAAAGAAAACTGATGATAGCTCCAATAATCCAGTTAATGTTTTACAATTACCTTTAGATAAGTTTCCAAGTTTATTATCAGATACAAAACCAAAAGAAGAATTAATGGAACTAAAAGGTAAGGAGGAAATATTTTAATGATTAAAAAAATATTTGGACCTCCAGGTACAGGTAAGACTACAACACTATTAAATTTAGTAGATGAGTATATTAAAAAAGGAACAAGTTTAAATCGTATTGGTTACTTTGCTTTTACTAGAAAGGCAGCGAATGAAGCAAAAGAAAGAATGTTAGATAAACACCCAGACTTAAATAAAAAAGATTTAAGATATTTTCAAACGCTACATTCATTTGCATTTCATACATTGGGAATGAGTGAAGAAAATGTTATGCAACCGGTTCATTACGAACAAATAGGCAGAGAGTTAAACTTAAGAGTTACAGACTCAGGAGATGAGTCTGGTTATTTAGATTTTAATAGTGAGTACTTTAAACTTATAAATAAAGCTAGGGTCAAAGATATATCTGTAGAGTCTGAGTTTAATACAAATGAATGGAGTCGAGAAGTAGACTATGAAACATTAGGACACATTTATTTAAACTACAATCATTTTAAAAAACAATTTGTTTTAGATGACTTCAATGACATGATTGAAAAGTTTGTTTTACAAAAAGAAAAATGCAGAGAGTTTGATGTTGTCTTTATAGACGAAGCTCAAGATTTATCACCCATACAATGGAAGATGTTTGATATCTTAAAAGAAAAATCTAAAGATATTTATCTTGCTGGAGATGATGACCAAGCAATATTTGCCTGGGCTGGTGCTGATGTTAATAGGTTTTTAAATGAACCAGCAGAAGAACAAGTCTTACCTTATTCAAATCGTGTACCAAAAAATATACAACAGGTATCAAATGTTATCGTAAGTAGAATACATACTAGAAAACAAAAAGAATACTTTGCTAAAAAAGGATCACCAGGAAACGTAGAGCCTATATTTAGTATGGACCATATAGATTTTACAAAACATAATTGGTTAATACTAACTAGAACTGTTTATCGTTCTGATGAAATATCAAAATATTTAAGAGAAAAAAATTTATATTATAAAAATAGATTTGGTAAAAGTTTTAATACTAGATTGTATAAATCTATAATTAATTTTGGCCACCTATGTAAAGGATCTTCCATATCTTTAAATGATGCTAAAGAATTATATGAATACATTCCAAATAATCCAAAGTTTAAAGATAATAAAGCTTTGTATAAATTAGAAGACTTTGGTTATCAACCGGATGATCTTTGGTATAAAATTTTTGTTAAGGCAGACCAAGAGGAATGTTTTTATATAAGAACAATGTTAAGTAATAACGAAAGATTAAGTCAAAGCGCAAGAATTGAAGTATCAACTATTCACGCAGCCAAAGGTGGTGAATGTGATAATGTTATTTTAGTATTAGATAATGCTAGAAAGATAAGAGAGTCTGTAGAAAACAACATAGAAAAAGCAGATGAAGAACATAGAGTATGGTATGTGGGTGCAACAAGAGCCAAAGAAAACTTGTATTTATTAAAACCAAAAAAAGAAAGGTATGGATATCAGTTATGACAACAAAAGATATGTTTGAAAAAGCTTTCCCACAAGAAAAACAGATAGGTGGAAGTCACTATAAATCGTTCCACATTCAACCGTATGAATTTATATCTAAAAATAATCTTAGCTTCTTCCAGGGTAATGTTGTGAAGTACGTTTGTAGGTACTTGAATAAAAATGGAATAGAAGATTTAGAAAAAATAATTCACTATTGCGAATTAGAAATAAAGAAGATAAAAGATATGAAAAGTAAGAAATGAAATATAAGTGCATTATATGTCATAAAAAAAACATGGCATACAATTGTGCTTTCAAATGTAAAAAATGTTATAAAAAGGAAAATTATGAAGGAAAAAGGAAGAAGATGGGACGGTAGGTCCAGAATAGCTACCGAACAATATAAAAATAACTATGATGATATTTTTAAAAAGAAAAATGTAATGACGGAAAAAGAATGGGAACAAAAGTTAACAGGAAAAAAAAGAAATAAATAATGAAAATACCACTATTCACAGCACAAACAGAATGGATTGAACCAGAAGAATATCCAGATTTAAGATCATATGATGAGATTGCAGTAGACTTAGAAACACGAGATCCAAATTTAAAAACAACAGGATCAGGATCTGTAATTGGTAATGGTGAAGTAGTAGGTATTGCTGTAGCTGTACCAGGTAGAAAATTTTATTTTCCAATTGCTCACGGATCAGGGAGCAATATGGATAAAAAGAAAACCTTAGAATGGTTTAAAGATACAATGGCAACATCAGCTATAAAAATATTTCATAATGCAATGTACGATGTATGTTGGATTAGGTCTATGGGTATTAAGATCAATGGCCTTATTGTAGATACAATGATTGCTGCAAGTTTAATTGATGAAAATAGATTTGCATTTAGTTTAAATGCATTATCTTGGGATTATTTAGGTCACGGTAAAAATGAAGCTGCATTAAATGAAGAAGCAAAATCTAGAGGACTAGATCCTAAAGCAGATATGTGGAAACTTCCACCTATGTACGTAGGTGCTTACGCAGAAAAAGATGCTGAACTTACTTTAGAGTTATGGCAAAAATTTAAAACAGAAATCGTCCAACAAGATATTGAATCTATTTTTAATCTTGAAACAGATTTATTTCCTTGTTTAGTTGATATGAGATTTAAAGGAGTGCGAGTAGATGCAGACAGAGCTGCAATACTGAAACAGCAACTACAAGAACAAGAAAACAATCTATTGCTAGAAGTAAAACAAGCAACAGGAATAGAACCACAAATCTGGGCTGCTCGTTCGATTGCCAAAGTATTTGATAAACTTTCCTTGACCTACGATAAAACCGAGAAAACAGAGTCACCTTCATTTACAAAAAATTTCCTTTCAAATCACAATAATAAATTTGTTAAAAAAATAGCAGAAGCTAGGGAAATAAACAAGGCACACACTACTTTCATTGATACTATATTAAGGTTTCAACATAAAGGTAGGATACACGCTGAAATAAATCAAATAAGATCAGATTTAGGTGGTACTGTGACCGGTCGTTTTAGTTATAACAATCCAAATCTACAACAACTTCCAGCAAGAAATAAGGATCTAGGACCTTTAATAAGGTCACTATTCTTGCCCGAGGAAGGTCATACGTGGGGTTGTTTTGACTATTCTCAACAAGAACCTAGGTTGGTAGTGCATTATGCTTCATTGCATAAATTTCCTTCTGTATATGAGGTTGTAGACGC
>JAQBWI010000003.1 GCA_027625355.1 Pseudomonadota bacterium | reverse complement strand
TAACTTTTGCAGATCTCTTGTTAGCTGATGAAATAATTTTGGTTGGCTCTGGCAAAGGCGTAGTTAAAGTTTCATCTATCCCTCAAATTAAATGGTTTAGCTCTTCATCAAAAATGTTTAAAAGGTTTTCTTCAATATACGATGCTCAATTAAAATTATGATATTTAATAAAAATAAATTTTCTATTGTATCACCAATAATTATGGGAATTTGTAACGTCACTAAAGATTCTTTCAGTGACGGTGGAAAGAATTACAAAACCTCTAATGCTTTAAAGTCTATAAAGAGTATGATTGAAGAAGGGGCGCAAATTATTGATATAGGAGCGGAGAGCACTAAACCAGGAAGTGATCCAATAAGCTATAAAGAAGAAATAAGAAAACTATCTCCAATTTTAAAAAAATTACCTAAAGATCAATTTTTAATATCTATTGACTCTTCTAAAATTGAAACACAGGAATTTGCCTTAGAGAACGGCGCACATATCATCAATGATGTTTTTGGAGGTTCAAAAGATTTGTTTCAGTTAACTAAAAAATTTAAAAACGGTTTAGTCTTAATGCATACCCCAGCTCCACCAAAAATTATGCAATCTAAAGTAAATTCTTATAAAAATGTTGTGAGTGATATTAAAAAAATTTTTCAAACAACTCTCAAAACAGTCGATAAATATAACATACCCCACTCTAAAATCTGGTTTGATCCAGGCATTGGTTTTGGTAAAAATCTCTCACAAAACGTTGAAATCATGCAAAATATTCAACAATTTAAAATCAAAAAATGTGGCGTCTTATTAGGAGCATCTCGTAAGAGTTGGATCAGCGGTATTGATAAGAGTGATGTTAATAATCGTCTCGGTGGTTCAATAGCCTCCGCTCTTTATTGCTATAAAAAAGGGGTGAATATGTTTAGAGTACATGACGTTAAAGAAACCTACCAAACCCTTAAGGTGTATAAAAAATTATGTTTGAAGTAGAAATTAAAAATCTGAAAATATTTGCAAATATTGGTATCACCCCAGATGAGAGAAAAAAAAAGCAATTACTCAAAGTTACTTTAAATTTTAGTTATAATGTTGCTAAAGATAAAGATTTAGAAGCGATGAATAATTTAAAAGATTATTCAAAGATAACTAAATCATTAAAACAATTTATTACTGAGTCCTCTTATGATACTTTGGAAAAACTCATTACATCTTCTTCTAACATGTTATCAAAAAAATTTAAGATTAAAAAAATTAAAGTTAAAATTAATAAAACCGCAGTTGCTAAGCGTTACGGATCAGAAACAGTTAGTGTATCCAACTAATTATTATATCGCCTTAGGAACTAATATTGGTAATTACAGAAACAATTTATCAAAAGCATTAGTTGAATTAGGAAAAATTGGTCATGTGGTTAAAGTTGCACATATTTACAAATCTAAACCTTATGGATATTTAAAGCAAAATTTTTTTTACAATAGTATGGTTTGTTTAAAATCTGAAATGTTACCAAGCCAATTAATAAATAAAATACAACTGGCAGAAAGAAAATTACAAAAAAATAAAAGAATTATTAATGGACCTAGAAAAATTGATTTAGATATTATTTTCTCTGATCAAAAAGTCTTTAAAAATAATAATTTAATCATACCCCACCCACGTGCACAAGAGAGGGATTTTGTCTTATATCCTCTTTTGGATATTAATCCTTTCTTCAGACATCCAGTGTCTAAATTAACTGTGAAACAATTAATTGAACAATTAAAAGATATTTATATTGTTAAAAAATTAAGCTACTGCAACTTGGTGTAAGAAGTTTTTTAATTTCTTTGAAGAAATTATATTTTTAGAATTTTTGAGATTACGCGATACATCAATACCTTCGGGGTTTAATAAATTTATTATTTTATTAGCTTTCTCTTCATCAATACCGCCTCCAATAAAAACAGGGATAGATAGGTTTTTTATTGATTGAATTTGTTTTAAACACTTCATTAACGAATATGTCTTTATACTTTTAGTTTTATATACGTTTAGATCATAATATATAATATTCACAATATCTTTAATATTACGAAGATATGCTATATTAAAATTTTCAGGATTAACTGCGACTCCAATTTTTAACCTTTTAAATTTTTTGCGTAAAAGCTCTAATTCGTTTTTTTTAAAATGGTATGAACATGAAATAGTTTTTGGCTTTGTAAAGTCTATTTGTTTTATTAATTTATCTAAGGAAACATAGCGAGTTAGCAAAACTGATTCAATTTTATAATTTTTACATTCTTTGATTAATATTTGTATTCTTTTATCTGTAGCAGTGTTTGGACCATTTAGATTATTGCTCGCAAATCCAAGTGACTTTATTTTATTTTTATAGGCTGTTTTGATAGACTGTGAATTTGTGATGCCGCAAATTTTTAATGATACTTTTCTCACATTTTTAATTTTATTATTATAAAATATCTGTTAACTATGTTGTAAGCCTATGTCATTAAATTTTTTTAGACGAGTTGCTTTTGGTCTCTCTCCAAGTGATAAAAAGCCAGACGATCCTCTTCCTTGGGCATTGAATCAACTAAATACTGTTCCAGAATTTCTATGGCCCGGATCAATACCTACAGAAAAAGAACTGAGAAAAAAATATGGTGAGTGGGTATATGGTGACAGAGAAGTTTTACGAAAAAAATTTAAAAATGACAAAAATGAATACAAAAAAGCAAAAGATGACCTTAGGTTAAAAACAGGTGAGAGATACTTTGAGTTGAATGAGCACGCTATAAGGCATTACCAAACAAAATATAGTCAGCAACCTGTCTTTGAGCGTTTTTGGCTATTCTGGGGAAATCATTTTGCTATCAGTGAAAAAGATTTTTTAGCCGAGTTTAGTACAGGGCCTTATCAGCGAGAAATTATTAGACCAAATATGGTAAAAACCTTTGAAGACATGGTTCAATCAGTAACAACATCGTGGTGCATGATTCATCATCTTGATAACTCAGAGTCTGTGGGGCCAAACTCTAGAAGAGGGTTAGAGTCAAGAGATACCATTAATGAAAATCACGCCAGAGAATTATTAGAGTTACATACTGTCTCTCCTTCTGCAGGTTATACTCAAGAGGATGTTATTCAATTAGCTTATATTATGACTGGGTGGGGGCATAAATGGAGTAGAAAAAATTTGGAAACAGGAGATGTATGGTTTGATCAAGAAAAACATCAAAAAGGGGATAAGCAAGTTTTAGGCGTTAAGTATAAAAATGATGCAAAAAGAGAGCTTGCCAAAGTTATTCATGATCTTGCAACTCATCCAGTTTGTATCGAGTTCGTATCAACAAAATTATGCCGACATTTTATTACGGATGAACCAACTTCAGAAATGATTAATCCTGTTATTGAAGCATGGAATAAATCTAATGGTAATTTAATTGATATTCATAAGGCGGTGATAAAGCAGGCCTTTAAGTATAACGATACTACACATAAATTTCATCCTCCAGAGATATGGCTTATGCAGTTATCAAGAATGTTTGATTTAAATATTCCTTTATCGTCAGATAGGATGAATTATAATTTTAAATCAAGACCAACTAATAGACAGGGGCAGTTATCTTGGATACTTAGAGAAATTGGACATTCGCCCTATCGAGCTAAACAACCTAATGGATGGAGTGATGTTGAGGCAGATTGGGTATCGCCCGAATTACTATTACGGCGGTTTTGGTTTGCTTCAGTCGAGCTTCCAAGACTTGTTAAATCTAAAAATCAATTACATGATTTTATTTTAAATTGTCTTAAGAATAATTTTGATAATTATGAAAGTATGGCATCTCTTATTCATCAATTTAGATTTGGAACAACTGAAAAAGATTTAGGAAGAAAATTTGGAGTGATTTGTAATTTACCAGGAGTATTAAAAGTATGAATTGTACAAGAAGAAATTTTTTAATCGGAGGATCAACAACATTATTTCTTTCTGGATTTTTTCCTAAGTTAAGCTTTGCTTCAATGCAGAAAAAAAACCTTATAATCATTTCTCTTCGCGGGGGGATGGATGGTTTAACAGCAGTACCAGTAATTGGTGATAAAAGATTAAAAAAATTAAGAAAAAAACTTATTTTAGAAGATGTTCTTAAGTTGAACAGTGATTTTGGTTTGCATCCTAAATTAGAAATTTTTCATGAACTCTGGCAGAATGACAAAGCAGCATTTGTGCATGCAACAAACATTCCTTACACTGGCAGATCTCATTTTGATGGACAAAACTTAATGGAAACAGGTGCTCATATTCCTTATAAAGAAAAAACAGGATGGCTTGGTAGAGGATTGTTGGCATCAGATATTGTTGGAAAAGGGCTAGCTATATCTTTACCGATGCCACTTTTATTGCGCGGTGTTCCACAAAATAATAATTTTTTCCCTTCTCCAGATTTTGTAGAAACAAAATTAATAGATCAAATTTATGACGAGTTCAAAGGAGATCATAATGAGCTCATTAAGTCTACACTTGATACAATTAGACAAAGACCACTATCAATGCAAATTGCTACAGACTCGGATAATAGAAAAAAACTTGCTCTAGAAGCTGCAAAGCAACTTAAAGATCAAAGCGGTCCACGTGTAGCTGTTTTTGAATTAGATGGATTTGATACGCACGCTGCGCAAGGGGGTGTTGATGGGGCTCATGCAGATGAGCTAGAAGAAGTAAATGAAATTGTAAAAATATTGTATGAAAATCTTGGCCAAGCTTTTGATAACACTCTTATTTTAACGCTGACAGAATTTGGAAGAACAATTAAACAAAACGGAGGTTATGGGACAGAGCATGGCTATGGAAGTGCAATATTAATGGCAGGTGGATTGTTAAAAAAATCTCAGGTGTATACAGACTGGCCTGGTTTGAAAAAGAAAGAATTATTTGAAGGCAGAGATCTAAACTCCACTATTGATTCAAGGGCTGTTTATAATTCAGCCATGTCCATGTGTTTTGATAAGGATCCAGAATTTTTACGTAGAAAAGTTTTCTGGGGTGATGACTTACCTGATTTAACAGAAGAATTGTTTAAGATTTAGAAATAAATAATTTTTTTTGTTTTTTCATGATAGACAAACATATGATTTCAGAAAATTTTGAAAAGCTTTTTCAAGCTGCAAAAGATGTTAGAGATAATGCCCATGTTCCTTATTCAAAATTTAAAGTAGGCGCGGCATTTCTTACAGAGGACAATTCAATTATTGCAGGGTGCAATGTTGAGAATGCAGCATACCCCCAATCTCAATGTGCAGAAGCAAGCGCAATAGGAAATCTTGTAGCAAAGGGTTTTACAAAAATTAAAGAAGTAGTGGTGATAGGTTCTGGAGACTTACTTTGCTCACCTTGCGGAGGGTGTCGACAAAGATTAAGAGAGTTTGCAGCACTTGATGTTAATATTCATATGTGTAATGTAAATGGACATATTAAAACATCAACACTAGAAGACTTACTTCCTGATTCCTTTGGTCCAGAAAATTTATAATGCATTCTTCTTCAAAAATTTTTTTAGAAACAACAAATACCCAACCAGAAATTGCTGTTATTCTTGGATCAGGGTTAACAAATTTTTTTGAACCACAAAATATAATTAAAGAATTATCTTATACTGACCTTCCAGATTTTCCTCAACCTACAGTAAAAGGTCATGCAGGAAAATTAGTTTTAGGAAACATAGTTGATAAAAAAGTAGTGTGCATGTATGGTCGTTCCCATATCTATGAAGGTCATGAACCAAATAGTCTCGCGAAACCAATTCGAGTATTAAAAGATATTGGGTGTAAACTTTTGATTGTTACCAATGCAGCAGGAAGCCTTAATGAAAAAATGCCAGCGGGGAGTTTAATGGCAATATCTGATCATATTAATTGGAGTGGTTACAACCCTTTGATTGGAAAAAACCAAGATGAGTATGGACCTAGGTTTCATGACATGAGTGATGGATACCATAAATTTTATCGCGATCAATTACTTGGAATTGCCAATAAAACTAACCAACAAATTTTTGAAGGGATTTATTGTATGTATTCTGGTCCAAATTTTGAAACACCAGCTGAAATAAATGCGCTAAAAGTTATTGGTGGTAATGCTGTAGGTATGTCAACAGTACCAGAGGTATTGGTTGCTAATCATTGTAACCTTCCGGTTATAGCAATTAGTGTTATCACTAATTTAGCAGCAGGAATGAATAAAACTAAACTTAGCCATAAGGAGACACTTGAAAATGCCAGTCTGGCTGAAAATAATATTCTTCAATTAATTAAAAACTTTATTACAGAAGTGACATTTGATGATTCCTCAGGAAATAATTAGAAAAAAAAGAAATAAGCAAGTTCTTTCCAAGGAAGAAATCTCTTTATTCGTAAAAGGTCTTACAGATGGATCTTTTTCCGATTCACAAGTTGCAGCGATGAGTATGGCAATTTTTTTAAATGGCATGATCGCCAAAGAAACAGTTAATTTAACTGAAGCAATGACGACCTCAGGGGAAACGATTAATTGGGTTGGTGTTGTTGATACTGATTTAGTTTGTGATAAACACTCCACTGGTGGTGTTGGAGATAAAACTAGTGTTATTCTTGCTCCTATTTTAGCAGCTTGCGGATTATTTGTTCCAATGATTTCTGGAAGAGGTCTTGGACATACAGGTGGAACGTTAGATAAGTTCGATTCAATACCAGGTTATAATACACAACCTGATTTAGATACTTTTAAAAAAACAGTAAAAGAAGTTGGTTGTGCAATTATAGGACAAACATCAAACTTAGCCCCTGCAGATAAAAAATTATATTCAATTAGAGACATAGTAGGCACAGTAGAGTCCTTACCGCTAATTACATCGTCTATACTATCTAAAAAAATTGCATCGGGTTTAAATACATTAGTTTTAGATGTGAAGGTAGGTAATGGATCTTTTAATAGCACTATAGATATAGCAAGAGAATTATCCCACTCACTTGTAAAAGTAGCGCAGGGTGCTGGGCTACAATGTGAGGCTATCATAACAGATATGAATCAGGTTTTAGGGAAAAGTGCAGGGCATATTTTGGAAATGTCTGAGTGTATTAATTTTTTAAAAAACCAAGAAAAAGAATCAAGACTGGAAATAATAACATATGAATTAGTAGCTTCAATTTTGATGATGTCCCAAAATCTTTCAAAAGAAGATGCTCTGAAAAAAATTAATACTGTAATATCAAACGGTCAAGCAGCAGAAAAATTTGAAAAAATGGTTCATGCTTTGGGAGGCCCTTCTAATATTATGTCTTCACATGATAATCATTTAAATATAAAAGCTGTCAAAAAAGAAATTTTTTCACCTCAATCTGGATGGGTAAAGGAAATTAAAACAAGAGATCTAGGATTAATTCTTATTGAGCTAGGTGGAGGAAGAAAACAAGTTACGGATAAAATTAATTTTAATGTTGGTTATGATCAAGTATTAAGAGTTGGTGATAAAGTGGATACAAATACGCCTCTTTTGACAGTTTATACAAATTCAGAAGATGATTATAAAAATGTTAGAAAAAAAATTGTAGATTGTTTTGTAATTGCAGATTCGGAGGTAAGCAAACTTCCATATACGTATGACGCAATCAACTAATGAGCACACAATTAAAAATTAATGATGATTTAATAAAATATCTTCAAAAAGCAGGGTACCGAAAAGACTCACTTGTCGATGAATTAGAAAAGGAAACTAAAGCACTCGGTAAAGTTGCTCAAATGCAAATTGCTAAAGAGCAAGGACAGTTTTTAGAAATAATTGTTAATATATCAAAAGCAAAATCATGTTTAGAGATAGGCCGATTTACAGGATTAAGCACATTATATATGGCGCGAGGACTTCCATCTGATGGAAGAATTACCACTGTTGATAATTCGGAAGAATTTTTACCATTAGCACAAAAATATTGGGATAAGGATGGCATGACTTCAAAAATAGAGTCTATTATTGGAGCAGGCACCGATGTGATGCAAAGTTTAATTGATCGTCAACACACTTTTGATTTGATTTTTATTGATGCAGATAAAAATAACTATCCTAATTATTATGAATTATCTCTTAGACTGGTACCATCAAATGGAATCATAATTATAGATAACATGCTATGGCATGGTGATGTAGCTGATGCATCTAAAAATGACTCACAAACCAAAACTATTAGGGAATTAAGTACACACATAAATCAAGATGATAGAGTAGAATTTTCATTGCTCCCACTATCTGACGGTCTTTCTTTTATACGAAAAAAATAATTTTTTTACTTGAAATAATTTTAACAGTTCCCATCTCTTTATGGTTAGCATGCCATTGTGGGTGCTAATATTTAACTTGCTTAACAAGGAGTTTTTATGACAAGAAACCTATCCGTATGGAATTCGCTTAGACCATTTTCAGTAGGATTTGACTCAATTTTTGAAGAATTTGACAGAATGTTAGAGTCTACGGAGCGATATAATTCAAATTATCCACCTTATAATATTCGAAGAATAAATGAGAATGATTATAAGATTGAAGTGGCTTTAGCTGGATATTCTAGAGATGATATTGAATTAGAGCTTAAAGAAAACACACTTACTGTTCGAAATAAACAAAAAGAAAAAATTGTGAATGAAGAAGGTAATGGTGTTATTCATAAAGGAATTTCAACTAGACAATTTGAGAGATCTTTTACAATTTCAGAAGACATTAAAGTTAAAAATGCTGAACTAGTTAATGGTCTATTAAATATAGATTTAGAGAGAATTGTCCCTGAAGAAAAAAAAGCGAGATTAATATCAATCAAATAATTAATCTTTTAGGATAGGGCCCAAATATTGGGCCCTCATATTTAACTGCAATTGTTTTTATTCCAAAATATTTTATTAATTTTTGGCAAAACTAACATCATCTTACCTATGACTAATGCATTAAATTTTTCAATATCACCAACAGCAAGAACATAGTTACCTTGATTGCTATTGTTATTAACTTTTAAGTAATATGTTCCTTTTTTAAAAATATTGGTACTTTTAAAATCTGCACCATACTCTGGCCCAACCCAATACCATTTTTTTCCATATTCCTCATACCAAGACCACCATTTAAAAGACTCACCATCGAATGCATGTAAAGTGTTAAAGTTTTCATCCAGAATACTGAATGAAAACTTTTGGAATTCATCAGGGCAATCATCTTGTTTTGCAACAGTAATTCCTGCATACATATTAAAATCTTCATCACTTTTTATTTTATAAAAATGTTCAGCCCCATCTAGAATACTATAGATTGCTTTTGAAATTTCTGGATCCTTAATAATATAAGGATCGTCTTTTGACATAGCATAATCACCTTCCTCATTTAGTCTAGGTTGATGAGCAAAAGTATTAATAGAAAAAAAAATTATTAATAAAAACGAGTATAATTTAATCATTTTAATTAAATATTTGCGTTAAGTAAATATTCAAGTTGTCAAAAAAATTTAATTAGACTAATTCTAAATAACCCTGGTTATTCCGAATAATTATAACAAAAAAACTAAATCATTTATTTAATTCTTTATCTGATTATTTATTTCTTTGGTTATTTTACCAAAAATATGAGGGTCAATTAAGAAATGGCTTATTAACCTTTGTAATTTAAAATATGAGAGAGTTTTAATGAAAAATCAATTCACCAGGTTCATAGTTTTTTTTATTTTAATATTTTGTTTTTCAGAGAGTTTATATGCAAAAAATGAAGTAAACGTATATTCTTATAGGCAACCAATTCTTATTAACCCTTTTTTTGAAGAATTTACAAAAAAAACAGGAATTAAAGTAAATGTTTTGCATGCAAAAAAAGGTTTGTTAGAACGCGTAATTGCAGAAGGCGCTAATACACCTGCAGATTTGATCTTAACAGTTGATATTGCTAGACTAAATCAATTTCTTAAAAATGACTTATTAATTGAAATTAATTCTAATGTTCTTAGTCAAAATATTCCAGCACATCTAAAAGATAGTAATAATAAGTGGTTTGCTTTATCAAAAAGAGCAAGAATTTTAGCAGTATCTAAAGAGAGAGTTCCTTTAAACTCTATTAAGAATATAGAAGAGCTTGCTGAACCTAAATGGAGAGGTAAAATTTGCACAAGACCAGGTAGTCATGATTATAACAGATCTTTATTGGCATCAATTATTGCTGCTAATGGAGTAAAAAAAGCAGAAGAGTGGGCATCAAATTTAGTTTTAAACTTGGCAAGAAAACCAGAGGGAAATGATAGAGCACAAGTAAAAGCAATTCATGAAGGTGTTTGTGATGTTGCTGTGATGAATACTTATTATTTTGGTAAAATGAAGTTTAATGAAAAAAACCCTGAACAACAAGAATGGGCAAAGTCAATTAATTTAGTTTTTACTAATCAAGAAAATAGAGGAAATCATATAAATGTTGCAGGTGGTGGTGTCCTAAAATATTCAAAGAATAAAGATAATGCTATAACTCTCTTAGAGTTCTTGACCCAACCTAAAGCACAAGAGTTGTACTCAACAATGAATTTTGAATACCCTGTTAATTCAAGTGTCTTACTTTCTGAGGAACTTAATTCATGGGGAGAGTTTAAAGAAGATAAACTTCCTATTGAGCAACTAGCAGAATTAGCACCGACTGCTCAAAAAATTATTGATAGAGTTGGTTGGTAGCCTATAAGAGCTCATTATGTCTAATTGGAATATTTGGTCAGTACCAGTAGGTATTATATCTTTAATTATAATTTCACCTGTACTAGCAATTTTTTATTCTGCTCTTTTGGGAGACACATCGTTATGGCCACATCTTTTTTCAACAGTCCTACCAAGATATCTTCTTAATACTTTAATATTAATGATAGGCGTTGGTAGTTTGAGTCTTTTCTTCGGTATATCTACTGCGTGGTTAGTATCGCGATATGAGTTTCCAGCAAGATCTTTTTTCGAATGGGCACTTTTATTACCTGCTGCAGTTCCAGCCTATATTATTGCTTATACTTATACAGATCTTTTAGAGTACGCCGGCCCTGTTCAAGGATATTTAAGGGAATTTTTTAACTGGCAAAATTCACAAGATTATTGGTTTCCTAATATAAGGTCTATGGAAGGAGCTATCCTAGTTATGTCATCAGTATTGTATCCCTATGTTTATTTATTAACACGTGCATCATTCATAACTCTTCCAATTTCTTATTTTCAAACTTCCGCAATCTATGGGCGTAAACCTTTTTTTTCTGTAGCGCTTCCTTTGGCTAGACCTGCGATTATTGCAGGTTTAGCATTAGTGTTAATGGAGACAATCTCTGATTTTGGAACAGTTGATTATTTTGCTATTGAAACTCTTACATTGGGAGTTTTTAATGTTTGGCTTGGAATGAATAGTTTATCAGGTGCTGCTCAAATTTCCTCAATATTATTTTTAATTGTTGTAGTTCTTTTAACATTAGAATTAATTGCAAGGAGAAATCAAAGATTCTATGAGAAACATAGTAGACAACAAACATTAGAATTAGAAAATGTATCTAATATTAAAAAAATACTATTTTTTGTAATTTGTTTAGCCCCTCTTTTTCTTGGTTTTCTAATACCTATTTCTGTATTGTTAAATTTTGTTATCAAAGGTTATTCTATTATTAATTTTAGAGAGATAATAGACACTACCATCACAAGTATTTCTATTTCATTTGTAGCATCTTTAACAATTATGTTTTTATCTTTTTTGATGGTAGTGGTTGCAACTTACAAGTCTAATACTTTTCAAAAATCAGTAATTTTTTTAGCATCATGCGGATATGCTTTTCCTGGAACTATTTTGGCTGTAGGCATTGTAGTTTTTGTTGGTTGGTTAAATGAACTCTTTTATTTTCAAATAAGTTATTTTGTCGGGGGGTTTCTTGTTTTAATATTTGCTTATACTCTTCGTTTTTTAGCTATTGGAAATGGATCAATACGTTCAGGTTTAACACGTATAAATCCTAATCTTATTGATGCTTCAAAAACAATGGGACGTAGTTTTTTAACAACAATAAAAAAAATCATATTGCCTTTAACTTACACATATATTCTCGTAGGAGGAATATTGGTTTTTGTGGATATTTTAAAAGAATTACCTATTACTCTTTTATTAAGGCCTTTTAATTTTGAGACACTTGCCACTTATGTTTATCAATATGCTTCTGATGAAATGTTAGAAGAATCATCTTTCGCAGCTTTAATTATTGTTTTAGCAGGTTTAGGTCCTGTAGTGTTCTTAAGTAGAACAATTAAAAAATATTCTTTAAATTAATTAATTTGAGGGAAAGATAAAAGTTTGCTGACTATCTATTTCAATCCCTACAGCACTTGATTGATTAGGTAAAAAATTTGGAGGCATATGACTATGCACATGAATAATTTCATTATCATCGTTCAAAACTGATAAATGCACAAAACTATAACTCCCCATAAGTTTTGATGCCATCACAGTTCCTTTTACCCCATTAACAGGGGTTTGCTCTTGGCTTAATTTTACTGCCTCTGGTCTTACAAAAATATTAACATTTTTAGTTTCTAAATTTTCATCTACAACAAATTCACCAACAGGTGTTTTAACTTTTTTATTTTTTACAACTCCGGTAAATTTATTTGTTTCTCCAAAAAAATTAGCGACGTATGAAGAGTTAGGCAAGTTGTATAATTCTTTAGGGGAACCTGATTGAACAATATTTCCATTCTTGTCCATTATGTAAATTTTATTAGAAATAAACATTGCTTCAAAAGGATCGTGTGTCACAACCAAGACTGAGATGTTCGATTTTTGTAATAGGTGCAATGTATCATCTCTAACCTCTTCTTTTAAATTTAAATCAAGACTAGAAAACGGTTCATCTAATAATAGAAGATTGGGTCTTGCTATAATAGAGCGTGCCAAAGCAACTCGTTGTTGCTCACCTCCACTTAACTCATGCGGATATTTTTTGAGGGAATCAGTAAGTTTAATTACATCTAATATTTCTTCAATAGTATGTGATGAAGACTTATCCCTAATAGCAAATTGCAGATTTTCTTTAACAGTTTGATGAGGGAATAATGCATAATCTTGAAATAAAAAACCTATTTTTCTTTTTTCGGTTTTTACATGGATATTATTGGAGCTAACTAATTCATTATCTAAAAGTATTTCTCCTTTTTCCACTTTAAACAAACCTGCAATAAGTTTTAGCAATGTAGTTTTTCCACATCCTGAAGGACCTAATATGCAAGCAATTTTATCTTTTTCTAATTCTAAGTTAATATTGTTTAAAATTTTTTTGTTACCTATGGAATGGTCTAGTTTATTTATTTTTACTGATAACATTGATCTATCCTATAGCAGGATATTGTTTTGAAACAATTGGTATCCATTCTTTTAGGTTTTTGATCCGATTATCAGGGGATGGGTGTGTGCTAAAAAATTCTGAAGGTCCAGAACCCCCCATATCTTCTTTCATGCGCTCCCAAACTTTATAAGATTCATTAATATCATATCCTGCTAAACTAGAAAAAATTAAACCAAGGTAATCTGCTTCTGATTCTTGTCTTCTGTTGAAAGGAAGATCGAGTCCAAATTGACGAACATAACCTGCAGCCTGTGGGAGTCTTTGTCCTAATACCAGTCGTTCTAAGGCCATAATTCCTAGATCTGTTACCATAGCAGTGCTTGCTCTTTCTGCAGAATGTCTTGCTACAGCATGAGCTATTTCATGGCCCATGACAGATGCTACTCCATCAGCATTTTTAAGAATAGGTAAGATTCCAGAATAAAAAGCAATTTTTCCACCAGGCATACACCAGGCATTTTTTGTTTGATCATCATCAACAAGAACAAATTCCCATTGGAAATTTGCAGTTGGATCTTCCTGAGAATTAGCTTGATAATAAATATTAATTGCATCACGAATTTTAAATCCAATATCAACAATTTGATTATACTCTGAAGTACCCGTAATTAGTTTTGATTGTGATTTAAAATTATTGTACGCAGGAAATGTTCTTGAATATAAAAAATCATCTGAGAGAATATTTAATTGTTGCCGATCGGATAAAGCAACTTCTGTACAAGAAGGTAAAATTAATGATGAAGCACAAACACATGAGCATCCATAAATAAATTTTCTCCTTGATATGTTATTAAAAACTGACATTAATTTCTAAATATAAAAAAAACTCCATGAACTCAACCCTCCATATACCTAAAGCTGAAATTCATGTCCATCTTGAGGCAACTATAACACCATCTTTATGTAGAAAATTTGCGGAACGAAATAAAGTTAAGTTATCTGCTGATATTTTTGGCTCTGAATATGCTTACCAATGGGAAGATTTTTATGATTTTATCAAAAGATATGACATTGTAACCTCAGTTATTCATACCCCCGAAGATTATTATGAGCTCACTTATGAATATCTAAAAGAATGTGCATCTCATAACGTTCTTTATGTAGAAGCGATGGTTTCATCAACGCATGCAAAAGCAAAAGGGATGACCTACCATTCTTTTTTAGATAGTGTCCATCAAGCTTCGCTAGATGCTGAAAGAGATTTTGGCATTGTTTCTAGATATTTGATGAACGGAATTAGACATTTAGGAGCAGAGTCAGTTCAGGTAACAGCCGAAGAAGTACTTAGTAATCCTCACCCTGCCCTTGTAGGCTTTGGTTTAGCAGGAGATGAGTTACATTTTCCACCACATTTATTTACCAAAACTTTTGACATGTTAAAGCAAGAATCTTATCCCATAACTGTTCATGCTGGTGAATGGGATGGGCCAGAAAATATTCGTAATGCTATACATCTTTTACACCCAACTCGATTGGGCCATGGTGTTCGTTCTATTGAAGATTTAGATTTAGTTAAAGAAATTATTGATAAAGATATTGTTTTAGAAACTTGTCCCACAAGTAATATTGCAACAAAAATTTATGATAATTATAAAACTCATCCTGTTAAAAAGTTACATGATTTGGGTGTAAGAGTAACTGTAAATTCAGATGACCCTCCTTTTTTTAATGCAACAATTCAAGGTGAATACGAAGCGATGGCCGGCATTGGTTTTTCTGAAAATGAACTTGCATCTATGACTCGTAATGCTATTAAATCTTCTTTTCTAGAAGAAGATAAAAAAATTAAAATATTAACTAAATTAGATTAGACAATTTCACTAATGGTCTTGCGCCATAATGAGAAATTATTTCTGCTGCAGCAACAGAGGCATAGTTTCCACAAGTAGTAAGATCTTTTTCTTTTGCCATACCAAATAAAAAACCAGCGGCGTACAAATCACCCGCACCTGTTGTGTCTACAACTCTATAAACTTGTACAGGATTTATTTCGATGACCTCTTCCTTGTTGACAATAACAGAACCATCAGCAGATCTAGTAATAGCAACAATCATATTTAATGATTTTGCATACTCTACAGCTTTATCAAAACTATTAGTTTCGCACTGAGCTTTAATTTCATCTTCATTCGCAAATAAAATATCCACATTATTTTCTATAAGCTCTTTGAAAGACTCTCTATGTCTATCTACACAAAACAAGTCTGATAAAGTAAAGGCAATTTTTTGATTATCTGACTTACATATATCAACCATTTTTTTCATTGCCATTTTGGCGTTTTGATTATCCCACAAATATCCTTCTAGATAAGCAATTTTATGATTAGTTATATGAGCTGGTTGAATATCATCAGGTCCAATCAAGGTTCCTGCTCCTAGAAAAGTACACATGGTTCTCGTTCCATCATCTTCAACAAAAATAGTGCAACAACCAGTTGAAATATCAGGTGAAGTAAAACCAAGGGGAAATTGCAACCCTTCTCTCACCATATCTTTTTGAAGAAATATTCCAACTTCATCACTTTTGATTTTACCAATAAAGCTACCATTTCCGCCAAAAGAAGTGATACCAAACATCGAATTTCCAAGAGATCCTCCCCCAGCCATTTCTTTAATAGAATAGTTATTATGAAGAGAATTTTTTAATTCTTCATCGATTAAATTCATTGAGTCACGATTTAAATTATTTTTTTCAACCTCATCTTTATTTGAGGGGATGATAGCATCTACCATTGCGTTTCCAATGCCAACAATGTCTAATTTATCTGTCATGTGTTTTTTTAAAAATTGGTAATAATTGTACTATAATCACACCCGTAAAAATTGCAACACATCCAAGAAATTTATCTAAATCTAAAGTTTGATTAATAAGTAACCATCCTGCAATTGTAGCAAAGACACCTTCCATGGATAAAATAATAGCTGCAGGAGCAGGACTTGCTTTTCGTTGTGCAATTATTTGTAATGTATATCCTAGTCCAGCAGATAGAACTCCCGTGTACAATATTTCAAACCATTCGATCGAAATATTTTTTAAAGTAGGACTCTCATAAATTCCAGCAACAAAAAGAGAAATAAGAAAGACAATAAAATATTGAATAGTTCCATAAGTTAAGGGTGAGTTGAATTGTTTCATAAAAACATCAATAAGGATTATATGAACAGCGAAACAAAAAGCTGCAATAAATATTAATGAGTCTGATTGCTGTATCTCGATACTTTGGTTTGATGATAATAAATAGGAACCTAAAACACATAACAGTATGGCTATCCAAATTATCCAATGTAGTTGAGATTTAAAAACAAAGCGTGAAATAATTCCTACAATGGGAACATACAATGTTGTAATAAATGCAACGTTAGAAATTTGAGAAACCTGAAGCGCGTATTGCTGTAATCCCATACCTAGAAAAAGAAAAATACCTGTAGCAATTGTTAGAATTAATAATTTTGAGTTAAAAAAAATTTTAGCAAAATTATTTCTTTCAAAATAAAGAGCTAAGGGCAACACTGTTATCGTGGCAAAAAAAAATCGTGAGAAACTAAATGTAAAAGGGCCAATTGAACCCATGCCTGTTGTTTGAGAGACAAATGCTGTCCCCCATATCAAAGCAGCAATGAGCATTAATATATTAGCGCGAGTTTGAGACATTAAAAAACTATCTATTTAGTTTTTTTACTTTTTCTTGATCAATCCACCAAGACTCAATGACAATACCGTAGAGCGGAATTGTTTCAGGAAACTCAAACATATTCCAATAAGCAACCCTATCAGTGTTACTATGATATAAAGGGATAACATAATGGTTCCATAAAAGAACTCTATCCAATGCATGTATAGCCGTTGTTAGCTCTTCTCTTGTTTTTGCTCCAACCAACTGCTCTATTAGAAAATCAACAACCTTACTATCAACACCGGCATAGTTTTTGCTTCCCTCTTTTTTCCCTACCTCAGATCCGTAGTAAAACTGTTGTTCATTACCTGGGCTGAGACTAACATTCCAAGAGGCCTTAATCATATCAAAATCATAATTTAATAAACGTGCTTGATACTGAGAAGAATCTACCGTGCGCACATTCATTGTTATACCAAGTACTTCTAAAGTTTTTTGAAAAGCTAATGCTATTCTCTCTACTGAAGGACTAACAATTAAAAATTCAAATTCAAAATGCTTACCATCCTTCATAAGTTTTCCATCACTTACAAACCAACCTTCTTCTTCTAATATTTTTTTGGCTATTCTTAGGTTATCTCTTGGGTTACCACTTCCATCAGTCTTTGGTGGTGCGTATGTTGCAGTAAATATTTCAGCAGGTAACTGATCTTTAAAAGGCAGTAATAATTGTAATTCTTTTTCAGACGGTAAACCAGTTGAAGCTAAAGGCGAATTATCAAAATAGCTATCAGTTCTGACATATGCATTGTTATATAAAATTTTATTTATCCACTCATGATCATAGGCAAACGATAAGGCATATCTTACTCTTGGATTACTAAAAAGATCCTTACGCGAATTAAAGATGAGCGCATTCATCCCTGAAGGCCTGTCATTTTTCATTTCATTTAAAACTACATCACCATTTGAAACTGCATCAAAATCATACTCTAAAAACCATCTTTTCGCATTGTATTCTCGACGATAATCATACTCACCAACCTTAAAAGCTTCTACAAGTACATTAGAGTCTTTGTAGTAATCATAAATTATTTCATCAAAATTATATTGTCCCTTATGAACTGGTAAGTCTTTTGCCCAATAATTCTTTACTCTTTGATATTTTATTTGACGACCAGGTTCTAAACTTTCAATTTGATATGGGCCACTTCCAAGTGGAATGTCTAGAAAAGTTTTAGTAACATCAATTTCGCTATAATATTTTTTTGGAATAATAGGAAGAAATCCCGCAACAATTAAAGGAAGTTCTTTATCTTCATTATTAACGAAATTCATTTTTATTCCATTGGAACCCACCATTTCAGTCGAGGTAATTTTGCCATAAGTCTTTTTTTGATTTGGAGTACCTTTTGTTTGAAAAGTTTCTAAACTGAATAATACATCTTCTCTGGTAATCGATGAACCATCATGAAATTTAGCATTAGGATTTATATAAAATGTAATAGATGATCGATCTTCTGGCATATCAGCATACTCTGCAATTAAACCATATAAAGTAAAAGCTTCATCCCATACTCTTCTCATCAGTGTGTCATTAACATATCCTAGACCTGCAGCTTTTGATCCTTTGAATGCTACTCTATTTAAATTATCAAATGTGCCGTATGCACCAAAGCGTACAACACCTCCTTTTGGAGCTTCAGGGTTAACGTAATCTAGATGAGTAAAACCTTCTTCATATTTAGGTTTGCCGTGCATGGCAATACCATGCGATTTTTCAGCAAAGGTTGCGGAACTAAAAAAAGTAAGAAAAAGAATGAGTGTTAAGAAATGTTTAAGATTCATAATAAGTTTGTATCAACTAAATAAGGTATTTTGAAGAGGAAGTTCTTTGAAACTACTTTTTTTCTATTTAGGATATATATAGAATAATATGAAAATTTTACCCTCAGAAATAACCTCCTATAATAAATACTTGAATAGGAGAAGGTTTATAAAATCTTCAGTTGCAACTGGATTAATCCTAGGGACATCAACAAGTCTATATGCTAACCATTTATCTAATGAAAATATTTATGATAATCAGCTCGATGAAAATGACAAATTAAACTCTTTTGAAGATATCACTACCTATAATAACTTTTATGAATTTGGAATGGGAAAGACTGATCCTTCTGAAAACTCTGGAAACTTTAAGTCAAAGCCTTGGTCAATATCTCTTGAGGGTTTAATTAACAATCCTCAAGTTCTTGATTTGGAAAAATTATTAAGACAAGTAACAATTGAAGATAGAGTTTATAGATTACGTTGTGTTGAGGCGTGGTCAATGGTAATTCCTTGGCAAGGATTTCCTTTATCGGAATTAATTAAAATTGCAGATCCTTTATCATCAGCAAAATTTATTCAATTTGTGACAGTTTTTAGACCTGAGGAAATGCCTGGTCAAACAAGAAGACTATTACCCTGGCCCTATGTGGAAGGTCTGCGTATGGATGAGGCAATGCATCCCTTAACCATATTATCAACAGGATTGTACGGGCATGATTTACTCAATCAAAGTGGTGCGCCACTTCGATTAGTTGTTCCGTGGAAGTATGGTTTTAAATCTATTAAATCAATTGCTTCTATTCGTTTTGTTGACAAACAACCTGAAGCTACTTGGTCAATGTTGGCGCCTAGTGAATATGGTTTTTATTCAAATGTTAATAATTTTGTTGATCATCCAAGATGGAGTCAAGGTACAGAAAGACGAATTGGTGAATTTAAAAGACGCGAGACCCTTATGTTTAATGGATATGAAGAAGAGGTCAGTCATTTATATAAAGGAATGGATTTGAAAAAATATTATTAATTAATGATATCAACTCAATCGTTTAAAAAAACTAAACCATTAATTTTCTTAATAATAATCACACCTATTTTTTTTTGGGCTTACCAATTTTCTAATGGTCAATTAGGTGTAAACCCAATAGAAAAATTAATGGATAATTTAGGAGAGATGGCTTTACGCCTAATTGTTTTAACATTGTTTATTTCTTCTCTGAGTGAGTTTAGAAAATTTCGTTTTTTAATCGAAGCAAGAAGAATGATAGGTCTTTTTGCATTTTTTTATGTTACATGTCATTTTTTAACTTACATTGTTTTAGATCATTTCTTAGATTTTAATTTTATATTTAAAGATATTTTAAAAAGACCATTTATAACTTTTGGTTTTATAAGCTTTATTTTGTTAATTCCTTTGGTGATAACATCTCCTAAAAAAATGCTAAAAAAAGTTGGATATAAAATTTGGAAAAGAATTCATTACTTAATTTATCCTGCTGCAATTTTGGCTAGCTTACACTTTTATATGTTAGTTCGTGCTAATAAGATTGAACCTGCAATTTATATTTTTTTAATTCTACTACTTCTGCTCTATAGATTGTTTTATAGAGTTATTCTGCCTCGACGGGCTCAGTAACTGGGTTCAACTCCATTCCTGCTGGAGTAATATTTCGAGGTAGTGGGACATATTGCGATTCACTATCTGCTGGAATTGCTCTTTTTGTCATACGATATAATCCAAATAAACCAAGTAAGCCGTGTATTAAAAGTAAGTAGATATGGTAACCATTAGGTCCAGTAATGCTCATCATGCCTGAAACCATTAATGGTCCAAGAATTGATCCAATACCCACAAGCTTTGCAAACGCAGAGCTTGCCGCAACAATTTCGTTTTGTTCTAGAAAGTCATTGGTATGAGCTATTGCTAATGAATACATTGGTAAGGACATACATGAGTAAATAGCTGTGAGAAAAAAAAATAATGTAAGGGATATATATGAGGATGCTACGATTAAAATACACAAGCCAGATGCAGCAAAAGTTACACCAATCAAAATTAATCTTCTATCCATTCTGTCTGATAAGTATCCAATGGGCCATTGTGACAAAGCTCCAAAAGAAGTTATGATAATCATAAAAATGGAAACTTCTAAAATACTTAAGCCTTTTGAAGTAGCGTACACAGCACCATATCCAAAAACAACACTGTGTGCCAGACCAGTAAAAAGCACACCAACAAAACCTAGAGGAGAGATTACATAAAATTCAGAGAGTGAAAAACTTTTTGTATCAGAGGTGTTCGGTTGTTCAGTGTTAGAAAGCAGTATGGGTAGTAATGCGAAGGATAAAAGAATAGAGACTAAAATGAATAGGTCAACTTTAGAAGGATCACTGATATTAAGAAGTAGCTGACCGAGACCAACAAAAACAAAAGTAATTATCATATAGATCGATAAAAGCTGTCCACGTGTTTGGTTTGTTGATTTGTCATTTAACCAACTCTCCATAATGATATATATTCCAGATAAACTTGCTCCTGTTAAAATCCTTATAAAAAACCAACTATAAGGATCTAGAAATACAGTATGTAAAAGAATGGCGATAGATGCCAGAGATGCTAAGGCGGCAAATACACGTATATGACCTACTCGTTTTAAAAAAATTGGAATAACAACTGATCCAGTTAAATAACCAACATAATATCCTGCAACAATTAATCCTGTGGAAATATAACTAAACCCTTCAAGGACTGATCGAACACCAATTAATGTTCCTTGAAGACCATGTGCTAAGGAAATGACTCCAAAACCAAAAAAAAGAGCCCAAGTATTGCGTAGGACTGATACCATATAATAATTTTATTTATTGATTAATATTCTTCTTCACCTTCATCAGGTGTAACTATTCCTGCATCAGCAGCTGGATCGATTTCTGTTTCATCTTCAAGAAGAACTGTATCATCCTCTAAATTATCTTCGTTATTATCAATATCTAAATTATCTATATCAAGCTCATCATCTTTTTCTTTAGCTTTTGGTGGAATTGGGTTTGTTAGTGGAGCGGCATTAGTGCTTCCTGGTTTTCTTCCACGTCTTGGTCTTGACATTGTAGTAACCTCTATTTCTTTCCCACATTCAGGACATTCTAATTCAGATCTGCCTAAATCGTAGTACTGCTTACTACAAATCGGACAAATTCTTTTTTCTCCCCAAGATTCTTTATACATATTAATTACTCTTTTTCTTTAACGTAAATCTTACCACAATAACCACAAACGACTTTGTCTTGGTTATCAAAACTATAGTAAACTGCGGGGTGTCCTAAACCATCTTGACCCCCATCGCAACATATAGTTTCTGTTTCTGGGCTTACTTTTATTATATTTTCTTCCACTTTTTTCGCTATAGGAAATAAAATCTCAATAGTCTAGGATTTTCGTAATTTTTTAAGTTATTTGAAAATATAAAATAGCAATACCTGTACATATTATTATCGATGGAATTACTCTTTTGCGAGCGTCTGTCTCTTTTAATAAGTAAAAGCTAAGAAGAGTTGCTAATACTATGCTTATTTCACGGATACTTGAGACATATGCAATTTCAATAAACTGCATTGACCATACTACTAGTCCATACCCTAGGATAGCAAAAATTCCAGCAGCTATACCATCCTTAACTTTATAGCTATTTTTTTTTCGTAAACCAGTTGGTGAAAAAAAAGCATAAATCAGCATGGGTATCCCATTTAATAACAACATCCAATAAATAAAAGTAAATGCGTTTTCACTTTTTCTAACTGCTACCCCATCTAAAATTGTATAGCTTGCTATGAGAACTGCTGTTGTGATAGCTATCAAGAAAGCTGATCTGTTAAATTTTTTAGCTGTTAAAAAAGATATCATAAATAATCCTAAACAAATTAAAACAATACCCATAGTGCCTGTTAGGTTTATGTTGACTCCTAAAATTAAAATACTTATCAATCCTACTAAGAGAACAGAGCCACCTCTTGCAATTGGATATACAAAAGATAGATCTCCATATTCATAAGATTTGACTACGCTGTAACGATATAACCCATGCAAAAAAGTTGTTGCAAAAATAAACAACCAAATATTTATTGTGGGGAATGGTACCGTTAATATTAAGGGAAGAAATATAATTATTTCTATAATTGATGTGATCCCCATCATTGCTAGACCATTTTGACTTTTCTTAACTATAGTACTCCATCCTGCATGACAGAACGCAGCAAATATAATAATTAAAAAAACAAAACTCAGAGACAAATCTTATTGGTTTTATAGGTAAATCAATGTAGATACCAGTTTTTAGAAATTTCAAAATATGACAAACACAATTTCAATAAATGAAAGAAACTATGCTGGATTGCCAACTTCAACAGCTATAGTCATTTGTTTGGATGGAAGTCAAAAAGAATACTTTGAAGAAGCTTCAAAATCAAACTTAACACCTAACTTAGATAAAATAATTAATACTGGAGAAAATTTGTTAGCAAACAGTGCCATTCCTAGTTTTACCAATCCTAATAATATCTCTATTGTTACAGGAAGACCAAGTTCAGTCCATGGTATATGTGGTAACTTTTTTTATACCCCTTCTACTGGAGAAGAAGTCATGATGAATGACCCACAGTTTTTAAGAGCTCCAACGATTTTTCAAAAATACTATGAGCAAGGTGCTAAGATTGCAATTGTTACCGCAAAAGATAAACTAAGAAAATTACTATCTCACGGCCTTACTTTTAATGACTCCCGTGCAATTTGTTTTTCTTCAGAAAAATCTGATCAAGCAACGATAAGTGAAAATGGAATGGATAATATTAATGATTGGCTTGGAATGGATGTTCCTGATGTTTATTCACAAGATTTATCCGAGTTTGTAATGGCTGCTGGAGTTAAACTTTTGCATGAATTTAAACCTGATATTATGTATTTATCTACTACAGATTTTATCCAGCATAAATATGCTCCAGGAGATGAAGTGGCTAATAAATTCTATGCTATGTTTGATGAATATATTGGACAATTAAATATAAATAATAATTCAATTATTATTACTGCTGATCATGGTATGCAACCTAAGTCAAAAGCAGATGGCTCACCCAATGCAATATACCTCCAAGACATTTTGGATAAAAAATTAGGAGATAATTCTTCAAAAGTAATTCTTCCAATTACTGATCCTTATGTAGTACACCACGGTGCGTTAGGATCATTCGCAACAATTTATCTAGAGGATAAATCTAAAATAAATGAAGCAATGGAAGAGATAAAAAAAATAAAAGAAATAGAAGTTGTAGTTTCTAATGAAGTTGGGTGTAAAGAGTATGATTTACCAAATGATAGAATGGGAGATATTATATGTATGTCTTCACAATATATGACTATAGGTTCATCTGAAAGTTCTCACGATCTTAGTAAATTAAAAGAACCATTGCGCTCACACGGCGGACTTCATGAGAGAGAAGTGCCATTTATCTCAAATAAAAAAATTAGTTCTTTACCAGGTAATGAAAAATTAAATAATTATGATGCATTTTATTATGCAATAGCAGGAGCAATGTAATGACAAATACAATTAAGCATCAATCAATGAGAATTGCAGGAAAAAAAGTAGATGCAGAAAAAAATATTAATGTTCATTATCCATATACAAATGAAATAATTGGCACTGTGCCAGCTGGAACTGCTGAGCATGCAAAACAAGCATTGGACATTGCAACCAATTATCAGCCTAAATTAACTCGATACGAAAGACAGCAAATTTTACAAAAAACAGCTGAGGAACTTGTTAGAAGAAAAGAAGAGATATCGGATGTCATAACATATGAGTTAGGTATATCCAAGCAAGATTCATTATATGAAGTTGGAAGAGCTTTTGATGTTTTTTCATTAACTGCTCAATTATCTATCTTGGATGATGGTGAAATATTTTCATGTGATTTAACTCCACACGGTAAGGCAAGAAAAATATTTACCGTAAGAGAACCTCTTAGAGCTATATCTGCTATTACACCTTTTAATCACCCACTTAATATGGTTGCCCATAAAATTGCTCCTTCAATTGCAACGAATAATTGTATGGTATGTAAGCAGACAGAATTAACACCTATGACAGCAATGCTACTAGCAGATATTTTGTATGACGCAGGTCTGCCCCCTGAAATGTTTTCCGTTATTACTGGCTGGCCTCAAGATATTGGTCTGGAAATGATACAAAATCCAAATATTGATCTCATTACTTTCACAGGAAGTGTCGGAGTTGGAAAATATATTGCTGAACAAGCTGGATACAAAAGAACCGTTTTAGAATTAGGAGGTAATGATCCTCTAATTGTTCTAAATGATTTAACTGATGATGATTTAAAAAAAGCGGTGGAGTTAGCAGTAACTGGCGCAACAAAAAATTCAGGACAAAGATGTACGGCTGTTAAAAGAATTTTATGTCAAAATAAAATAGCAGATAGATTTGTAGAAATGGCTTTAGAGAGAGCAAAAAAAATTAAATTTGGAAACCCAATGGACTTATCAACTGATTTAGGAACGGTTGTAAACGCTGAAGCAGCAGAGCTTTTTGATAAAAGAGTTTCAATGGCTGAAGCAGATGGAGCAAAAGTATTATATCACCCTGGAAGAAAGGGAGCACTACTTCCTCCAATAGTTGTTGATAATGTTAATTATAAAAGTGAATTAGTATTAGAAGAAACATTTGGGCCAATTATTCCTATAATCCGTGTTCCAGATGAAGATGAAGAAGTAATAAAAATATCTAATTCTACTGCTTTTGGTTTGTCTTCGGGTGTTTGTACAAATAATTTTATGAGAGCTAAAAATTACATTAAAAACCTTGAAGTTGGTACTGTAAATATTTGGGAAGTTCCGGGTTATAGAATTGAAATGTCTCCATTTGGTGGAATTAAAGATTCTGGACTTGGTTATAAAGAAGGTGTGATTGAAGCAATGAAAAGTTTTACTAATGTTAAAACTTTTTCCCTTCCTTGGTAGAGAAATACGCCTTAGTATTAAAAATAAATTACTTAAAAGTTTTAAATGATGAAAAAAAATTTTAGATTTTTTGATAATAGGCAAAAGTATTTGTTATTTGTAACAACTACAAATGAAAAAAATGTAATTGCTGATAATATTCACCCATATATAAAAAAAATTAAACCAACAAAACCTGCTTTAAAAATATTTGATGCTGGTATGGGAGATGGTTCATTATTGATGAATGTGATGAGACAATCACATCAAGAACATCCAAATATTCCTCTTCTGGTATCGACAAAAGAAGTTAGTATGGAAGATGTAAGGTTGGGTTTGGAAAAGTTACCTGATAGATTTATTGAACATAAAAATACCGTTTTCATAATTTCAAATCTTCATTATGCAGAAGCTGCCGACCTACAATCAAATAACCCAATTAAACAAAAAAAAATTAATTGGAAGTATGTAAAATTAAAAGGTAACTCGTCTATTGATTTTGCAAATCAACTAAGAACCCTAAATTCTTTTTTAGAAAAAAACTGGCAAATTGAAAGAGCGCCTAAAACAGGTAACCCAACTTACAAAACTCCATCAGTTTTGGTTATTTATAGAGATGATCAAGAGTTTGTTTTAAGTGATATAATTCCAAGTAAATCTAAATCATCAAATAAATTTGATTTAATAATTGCTTCACAGCCATATCGCTCAAGAATTTCAGCAGAGAAAAAGGCTAAATATGTTATTAATCCAATGATCAACGCCCTTGCACCAAAAGGAAGGCTTATTGTAGTTCATGCTGCTGGAAAAGATCCAGCAAACAAAATAATTAAAAAAATATGGCCAAAAGAAAATCCTTTTCCTTCCTTAAAAAACGAAATAACAAAATATCTTAAATCAAGCCTATCAAGTGAAGAGTTAAAAAGATTAAAATTTTTAGATAAAAAAATAATTCGCTGTCAACTCCGGGCACTTCCCAATGAAATACAGGGAGGGATAGCAACATCTGTTATATTTTCTGCCTGGAATGTAGCTACATATGTAAATCAAATTGATGATTATAAAGTTTTGGATGCAGAAAAATTACAAAAATATCAAAATATAGTTTCTTCAGTTGTAAATAAAAATAATGGCTTATATTTCAACAATGAAATGTTTATGATTGAAAGAAAATAATTTTTAAATAAATTAGTAAGCAGAATAATTTAAGTTTTTTTTGAATTAATAAACTTATTTTTATGTAAAAATAATTAAAAAGAATTTTTTTCTTACAAAATATTTAAATAAAGAAATATTTGCT
>JAQBWI010000097.1 GCA_027625355.1 Pseudomonadota bacterium | reverse complement strand
ACTAACAATTATACAGCTGATATAAAAAAGCAATTTGAAGGGAAAGTTATAATTGTAACGGGCAGCACTCAAGGAAGTGGGGCAGAAACTGCAAAACTTTTTGCTGCAAGGGGAGCTAAAGCAATAACTATTTGTGGAAGACAAGAAAATAAGGGAATACAGATTAAAAAAAAAATTGAAGAATTGGGAGCTAAATGTTTATATGTAAAAGCTGATTTGTCAGAAGCGGAAGATTGTAAAAAAATTGTTCAACTAACTGATAAAGAATTTGGTACAGTGGATTCATTAGTTAATGTTGCTGGTTATACTGAGAGAGGGACTGTATTAAGCACGACACTTGAAAATTATGATAATAATTTTAATGTTAATGCTAGGGCTCCTTTTATACTTACACAAGAAGTGGTTAAGATTATGATAAGAGATAAAAACAAAGGAACTATTGCTAATGTTTTATCAATGGCAATGTATAGTGGAATGCCATTTATAGTTGCCTATAGTGGTTCAAAAGCAGCTTTGGCAACAATGACAAAAAATATTGCTAACTCTTTAGCTGGTCATCAAATAAGAGTAAATGCTCTAAATATTGGTTGGACTGATACTCCCTCTGAACATGATATTCAAAAAAGAGTGCATAAAAAAGAAGATGATTGGCTGCAAAAAGATGAGAATAATGTTCCTTTTAAAAGACTAACAAAAACACTAGATGTTGCCAAAGGTCTTGCATTTATGTGTTCAGATGAGTCAGGTTTAATGACAGGTAGTGTAATAGACTTTGATCAAACTGTTCATGGTTGGCATTCTTACTCTGCGTATGAAACAAAAATTTTAAATGATAGTTTGTTAGGGGAGTAATTAATTAATACCTAAAAGTTTTTTTCTTGCACCATCCCAAGTTCTAATTAAGTTATTTATAGCGAGACATACGAATGAAATAAAAACACCTAGAGTAAAACAAATTCCTGCGAGTAAAACCAATTCCTGCGCCATGTTGTCTAGATACCCTTCCCAAAATTAATTGACCTAAATCTTAAGTGCCAATTAATGCTCCAAGCACTAGCGTCATTGATACAAAAATAACTGTCTGATTTATACCAAGCATATATGAGGTGATGCTAAAGGCAGATTTATAAGTCACCATCTCTGTATTTTAGAAACTTTAGACATAGCTCCAGCATTATGTAATAATGAAGCAGTGTTTCTCAAACTTTCAAAAGTAACTAAATAGGGTGTTAATGTAAAGATTATTCGAGATTTAGCTATTAAAGTTATCAATACGCTAAATTTATTTCCAGAAAACTTCAAGAAATTTTACATATTTCAACAGTTGAAACACTTACTTTATGATTATAAAACTTTAAAATAAATATTTTAAAAAAAATTTGCAAAGGAATATTCAATGACTTTTCCAGAAAAAGTTGATTACGTTATTGTAGGGGCTGGTATCCACGGTCTTAGTACTGCATGGCACTTTGCTGTTAAATTAAAAGCTAGAGGCAAATGTGATGGTTCAAAAATTGTCGTTATTGATAAAGATAGTATTGCTGCGGGTGCGAGTGGAATTGCATGTGGTGTTGTAAGAAATAATTACTACCAACCTGCAATGAGAGAATTGATGACTTTATGTGTAGATGTTTGGGAAAGTGATGCAAAAAATTTACACTATCATAATGTAGGTTATATGCAAATTAGCCCAAAATGTATGGAAGAGGATGTTGCTGAAATATTCGCACAGCAATAAAATATTGGATACGAATCACAATTTATTCAAGGAGAAAAAGACTCTACAAATTATATGAAAAAAATGTTCGGGGATTGGCAAGCAAAAGGTATCACTAGTGTCTTGCATGAGAAACGTGGGGGCTATGCAAATAACACATCTGCTATTTATGGTTTAGCAGATAAAGCTGAAGCTGAAGGAGTGAGAATTTTAACTGGAATAACTGTAAAAGGTTTTCAATACGGATCTAATTCAAGTGCAGTTACTGGAGTTGAAACAGATAAAGGTTTAATTAAATGTGATCAAGTAATTATAGGAGCAGGTCCTTGGGCTAAGTCATTTTGGGAAATGTTAGAGCTTCCAAATGAAATAACCATCAAAGGTTCTGATGGTAAACTAAATACTAAAATACCTATGTGGCATTATTGGATGCTTACCGAGGGGGTATTAAGAGTAGATCCAGATTTTCTTAAAACCGATAGTGGAGAAATGCCTCCAGTTATACATGTAGATACAGACGCTCCATTATATTCAAATACTGATCAAAGCTTAATAACAGATAAGTTATGGGGTATTTATTATAAGCCAGATTTCCATTTTAAAGGTATTCAAGGTGGTGCCTCTCCCTACAAAGTAGGTAAACCTGGAGGCGAAGGAGTTAAGGTTGATCCTTATGGCCCTAAATCTGCTGACTTCGTTATCAGTGATGAATTTGGTGATATGTGGACTTCAGCATTAGCGTTCTGTCATAAAAGATTTGAGGGTAAATCGCATTTATTTAAAAAAGGAGCAACAGGAGGCTTGGGATGTTTTACGCCTGACTCTTTTCCTGTTTTTGATCAGTTTAGAGAAAATGTATATATGATTGCTGATTCTAATCATGGATATAAGATGATAGGAGTTGGCAAATTAGTATCTGATGAAGTGTTAGGTGAAAAATCTTCATTATTAGAACCATTTCGTTTTTCAAGATACGAACAAGGCAAATTGCATCCAACTTCAAATAGTCCTTTTCCGTGGAGTTAATATATAGTTGAATGTTTATAATGTTAAAAAGGGGGCGAAAAAATGACAGATTTAGAAAATTTTGTAAACCAGTCAGGAAGAGATAAGTTAGTTAAAGATGTTAGAAAAAAAATTGATGAGTTTTGAATAACTTAAATATTATCTTTTTTAGCAATCAAGAGTATTGTCTTTTTCCCATTGTGTTATGATATTCTTTTTAGCTGATTGTTTTGAGCCTTTAAAACCAATTTTTTCAGTATTTGAAGACTGATATTTTTTAATCTCTTTATTTTTAAGTTTAATGTAAGAATCAATTGTTTCTTTACTAAAAGCATCTTTCATAACTTGACTCTTATTTAAATGTGATAAAGCTTTTTCAAGTGTCAGAGGTAGTTTTTTAGCGCCTTTAACTTTGTGCCCCTCTTCATACATATTAACATTTATTGGTTTTCCGGGATTTCGTTTTTTTTCTATTCCATCTATTCCAGCAGCTAAGATACCTGCTTGTAAAAGGTAAGGGTTAGTTGCCCCGTCCATTAATCGTAATTCAAACCGTCCAGGACCAGGAACTCTTATCATATGTGTTCGGTTATTTCCTGAATAAGTAATTGTATTAGGAGCCCAAGTCGCACCTGAGGCAGTAACTGGAGCATTAATTCTTTTGTAACTATTTATAGTTGGGTTGAACCATGCAGTCAAAGCTTCGGCAGAATTCATTATACCGCCCATAAAATTATAGGCTGTTTTAGATAAACCTAATTTATCTTTTTTATCTGCAAACAGATTTTTACCTTTTTTGTCCCAAAGGGATAAATGCGCATGACATCCATTACCTGTTTTGTTTAAAAATGGTTTTGGCATGAAAGTTGCACGCAAACCTTTTTTTTCTGCGAGAGTTCGTACCATAAATTTAAAAAAAACATGACGATCAGCTGTTTGTAAACAATCAGAAAAATCCCAATTCATTTCAAATTGCCCGTTTGCATCTTCATGATCATTTTGATACGGTCCCCAACCAAGCATAATCATACTATCACAGATTGCTTTTATCAAATCATATTGACGCATTAGTGCTGACTGATCGTAACAAGGCTTATCTGCAATATCGTTTTGATCAGCAATTGAGCTACCATCAGGTGTAATTAAAAAGTACTCACATTCTACACCACTTTTTAAGCGCATATTTTTTTTAGCTAACTTATCAATTTGATTGCGTAGCATCACTCTTGGTGAAGAAGTTACAGGCTTACCATCCATCCATAAATCTCCAGCTAACCATCCTACATCTGGTTGCCATGGAAGTTGTATTAAGCTTCTGGGATCTGGAATAGCTGCCATATCTGGATCAGATGGAGACATATCTAAGTATGTAGAAAACCCTGCAAAACCTGCACCATCCTTCTGCATTTCCTTTATTGAGTGTGCTGGTACTAGCTTTGAACGAAGTACTCCAAAAAAATCAACATAACTAATTAAGAAATATTTTATTTTTTTCTTTTTTGCAATTTCTGATAGGTTAATGGTCATTTTTAGATCCTTCTTTTGAAAATTTAAAAAAATATATAAATTATCTTAATTAGCTTTTTATTAAAATTCTAGTTTTTTTCACACAAAAACTTAAAAGTATCAATATAAATTACTATTAATTTTACTTTTTTA
>JAQBWI010000096.1 GCA_027625355.1 Pseudomonadota bacterium | reverse complement strand
ATTAATAAAATCAGTTTCATACCTATTTAAGGGTTCAATTCCTAATTTAATGTTATTATCTTCTAAGGCTTTAGTTAATTTTGTTAAACTATTGGCAGAATTTTTAAATTTTATTTCTTTACCTGCTCCTTTCTCCTTACTGATTCCCCATGCACAATGAATAACACCACTAAGCATTGATGAATTCATTAAAGAAGTTAATTCAATAGCTTCCAAAAGTTTCTTCTCTCCATTTAATCTAATTTCATTCTCCGAACTTGTTATATCCTCATTTGCAGACAAGCCAGTTGTACATGTAATTTCAATATTATTATCACTTGCAAAAAGTCCAATCTCTTTTGCTTTTATCTTGTCTTGTCCAAGCAATGAAACTTCAATAGATCTATATCCAGCTTCAAGACATTTTTCTATATATGGCTTTATATCATCTGACCAATCTTCTACAAAAGTAGCTGAATGAACACCTAATTTCATTTTAAAAAATTTAATTTATTAAAAAAATCATGAAATATTTCATCTCTATTAACACCATAAGCTTCACGCATATTAATTGAATTATTTTGTTTAACCCAATACAGTTCATCATTAAGAGTTGAGGATTTAATAATAGAGGAAGGGACCCATGAGGGATTTATTAGCCAAGCAATATTAATAACATCCCATATAACCCAAGTTCTCCATGTTTGATCTAATACACCCCTTTGTTTATGCAAAGGGTTGTTGGTATATAAATGATATAAATAATCGCCTATTTTTCCTTTTCCTTTAACAAACTCCTTCATATCTGGGAGAGACAAAGTTAATTGTGCTCCTACATTAAAACCTGGTAAATAAACATTAGCAACACCACATTCAAAAAGTAATTGAGAAGCATAAACATCCTGAACTAAATTTAATGAATTTTTATTATGATTAAAACTGAAAGTTGGAAAGCCAGCTGTCCAAACTACTACCATGTTTTTGATAATCTCAGGCTTTATAAGTAAAGCTGAAGCAATATTTGTTAAACAACCAATAGCACAAACATAAATTTTTTCATTTGGGTATTTTAAACACATATCAATAATGAATCGACTAGATTCAGTATCCAAAGGCTCATCGAAATTCTCAAGATATTTTTGAGAACCTCTAAAAACCTTACCTTCATGATTTTTATCTAACTTCTGATAAATATTTATTATTTCCTGATAACTTTTTTCAACACCCTCTTCAGGAGTATCAAAATATATATCATTAGGATGTTTTTTAGACTCTATTAAGCCATTGACCCAATTAGAATAATCACTAACTAATTCTTGATTAGAAACATCTATTTTCTTGTTTTTTGTTATAATATCATAAGCTTCTAATAATTCTTCTTTATGGTGTTGGAATGAATATGGTTCAGCAGTAACACCCAAAAGATCAATTTTATCTTCAGACAACAATGTCCAAGCTAATGCAAATTGATCATCAATTTCATTTGCAGTGTCTGTATCTAATATCATTTTATTTTTACCACTGGGTAAAGATAGATTATTTAATAAATTGTCATTTGATAGTTTAGGAAATTTATCAAGAATGTGTTTAGGTATACTCATAATTTAAGATTTTGAATTAAACATTAATGTATTAAAAGTTATATTTTGATCAACTAAAACAAGTTGATTATCATTATTATATAACAAACACTCTTGAGACAAACAAGGTATCCCTGGTGATTTATTAAGTGCGTTTGAGTCATTTACTGATAATTCTTTAGCACAAATATATTGAGAATTTTCTGTAAAATTAATTCCAAAATTATTTTTTAAAATATATATTATTGATTGACTCGCCCCCTCTTCTGTAAAATAATTTTTATTTAAACCAAAACATAGCTTGTAGTTAAGAAA
This sequence comes from Pseudomonadota bacterium, assembly GCA_027625355.1. Taxonomy (GTDB): domain Bacteria; phylum Pseudomonadota; class Alphaproteobacteria; order HIMB59; genus CACPNW01. The sequence goes on along the minus strand of JAQBWI010000096.1, from coordinate 2,534 downwards.
AGCATTACTAATTAAATAAGGTTTACCATTAACTTTTCTCAATCTTTTTACAAAATATAGCTGAGTTCCTGTAGCGAAATACTTTGTGTTTTTTTTATTAATAATTTTTTTAAATTCTAAAATACTTGAAGAAGGAGAATCACCATTAGCAATTATTTTTTCAGTTAAAGACTCAAAACATCCATCATTTTCATTAAATGAACTTTTTACTAAAGTTCCTTTTCCTCGCTTTCTAACTATCAAACCATCATTTTCTAACAAATTTAATGCAGATCTAATTGTAATTCTACTTACTTTGAAAAAATCAACCAGCTCATGTTCTGAGGGTATAATTTCACCAATAGGCCACTTATTTGTAGATATAAAATTTTTAATTTCTGAATAAACATTTTGATATTTAGGAATTGACTGATTAAGCATTTATCAATTCTCTTACAGTTTCAATAATTTTCTTAGACGATGGAATATAAAAATCTTCCATTGGAGGACTAAAAGGAACAGGTGTATGTGGGGCAGTAATTTTTTTAACACCTGCTTTTAAATAAGGAAAACATTTTTCAGAAATTAACGAGCTTATTTCAGATGCTAGTGAACACTTGGGATTTGATTCATCAACAACAATTACTTTACCTGTTTTCTTTACTGACTCAAATATTAATTCCTCATCCAAAGGTGAGTAAGTTCGTGGATCTATTATTTCACAACTAATACCCTCACTTTCAAGAGTTTTAGCAGCATCCTCAGCAAAAAGATTCATTCTTTGTACGGCAATTATACTTATATCAGTTCCTTTCTTCCTAATTCTTCCCTTACCAAGAGGTATTGGCTTTAAATCATCAGGGACTTCACAGGTTGTCATATAAAGCCTTTTATGTTCCATAAAAATTACAGGATCATCATCTTGAATTGAAGATAATAAAAGTCCTTTTGCATCATAAGCGTCATAAGGTGCAACTACTTTTAATCCAGGTATATGTGCATACAAACTGTACAATGTTTGTGAATGTTCGCTGCCTGCTCGAAAACCTGCGCCAACAACTGTCCTTACAACCATTGGGACTTTTTGTTTTCCACCAAACATATATCTTACCTTGGCTGCTTGATTCATCATTTGGTCAAAACATACACCTGCAAAATCCACATACATTAATTCTACAATAGGCCTTAAACCTGTCATAGCTGCTCCAACTGCAGCTCCAAAAAATCCTGCTTCGGCAATTGTTGTGTCTCTAACTCTCTCACCACCAAATTTTGTAAACAATCCTTGAGTAACACCAAAGGGCCCTCCCCAAGCATCTTGAGTTCCCTGATATTGCTCTCTACCTTTTCCACCAGCAATATCTTCACCCATTAAAATTACATTTTTATCTTCTTCAAAAGATTTTACTAAAGCATCATTTATTGCTTCTTTTACAGTTTTAATTGCCATTTAATTATACTCCGAAGGATAATTGACATAAACTTCTTCAAGGGCATCTTCTGGCTTAGGCCAAGGTTGAGTATCTGCATATGCGAATGCATTGTTTACTTCAGCTAATGCCTCATTTTGAATTGTTTCAATTTCCATAATATCTAATTCATATTTACTTGCATTTTCTTTTGCAATTTTAATAGGATCATTTTTTTTAGCATTTTCTACTTCTTCTTTAGGTTGATATAACTGAGTATCTCCTTCATATTGTCCTGAAAATCTATAATTTTTAAATTCTAAAAAAATAGGAATTTCATTTTTTTTAGATTCTAATATTGCATTTTTAGTTATTTCATAAACTTCAAAAACATTATTACCATCTCCTTGATATGATTTCATATTATAGGCTCTTGTAATATCGGATAATTCTTTTGTATTTAAATGCCAATCAGTAGCTGTTGCTTCTGCATAACCATTATTTTCACAAATAAACAACATAGGAACTTTCCATAATTGAGCTAGTCCTGCTGCTTCATGAAAAGCCCCGTTATGTATAGCACCATCTCCAAAGAAAGAAGCAGACATCTTACTACCTTTATTGATTTTTTCTTGAAGAGCAGCACCTAAAACAACTGGGGGGCCTGCTGCAACTATACCAAAAGAACCAAGCATACCCCTATCAAAATCGCTTATATGCATGCTTCCTCCTCTACCCTTACATATACCTGTAGAACGACCATATATTTCTGATGTAATTTCATTTAGATTACAATCTTTTGCAATAGCATGACCATGATTTCTATATGTACTAGAAATCCAATCATCTTTTTCTAAAGCAGCCATAACACCAACACATATAGCTTCCGATCCAATACAAGTATGAAGGTATCCTGGAACAGATTTATCTTTTGCAATTTTTTTGATTCGCTCTTCGAAATGACGAATAGTAAATAATTTTTTATATATCCAAATTAATTTTTCTTTTTCTATCTGCATAATCAATTGTTATAACATTTGTTTTAATTTTTTATTTTAAATTAAAAAACTATGATCACATGTATTTATTTAAAGTCAACATAAAATAATTGACATTATAAACATTATAACATTTAGTAATTATGTA
>JAQBWI010000095.1 GCA_027625355.1 Pseudomonadota bacterium | reverse complement strand
AAATTTCAGAAGATTTAAGTAGTTGTGATATATTATTTGGAGTAAAGGAAGTAGATACACACAAACTGATTCCAAATAAAGAATATGTATTTTTTTCACATACATATAAATTAAATAAAGAAACTTTATCCAATGCCCAAGGCACACCAGGAATGGATAAAAAAGAACTCTTAAAATCTATTTTAAATAAAAAAATAAAGCTAATAGATTATGAAAATATTCGTGACGCAAATGGATCACGATATCTAGGATTTGGCAGATTTGCAGGTATTGTTGGCTGCTATAACACCTTAAATTTATTTTTATCAGAAAATAATTTTCAACCTTTAACTCGTGCTTATAAAATTAATGATTATGAGAAAATTAAAAATAATTTATATGAAGTGCGTTTTCCAAAGTTTAAGCTACTAGTTACGGGTGATGGAAGGGTTAACAAAGGTGTTCAAGAACTTTTAAAACATACTAATATTAAACAAGTAACCATTAAGGAATATTTAGAAAAAAATTTTGAATATCCAGTATATTGTAATTTAGAAACAAAAGATTATGTTGCTCACAAAAGTAAAAAACCATTTGAGCTTAAGCATTTTATTGAATTTCCAAATGAATACGAAGCTTCAACTTTTGAATACTTAAAAGAGAGTGATCTTTTCATTAGTGCACATTATTGGGATCCTAGTTCTCCAAAAATTTTTACAAAAAACCAAATAAAACAATTTTCAAAACTTAAAGTTATTGGAGATGTGACGTGTGATGTTGATGGGTCTGTACCTACAACAATCAAATCGACAACAATTGAAGAACCTAACTTTTACCTAAATACAGAAATTTTTTCAGAAATTGACAAAAGGCAAAGCAACTTAGCTATTATGGCAGTTGATAATCTTCCTTCTGAATTACCAAGGGACTCTAGTACTGAGTTTGGTAATGGAGTTATCAATGAGGTTATTCCTTACATGTTAGGAGAGGATGATGGTAGAATTTTAAATTCTACTATTACTTTTGAGGGTCGTTTTTTAAAAAAATATGACTATTTAATTGATTATATCAATTCTTAAATGAACTTTCCAAATCCTATCAAACCCCCTTCAAAAACTGATGAAAAATTTAAAATTGTAAGTGATTTTACACCTAGTGGTGACCAACCTGCAGCAATTAAAACTCTAGTTAAAAATCTTAATGATAATGAAAATGAGCAAGTTTTACTAGGCGTTACAGGCTCAGGCAAAACTTTTACAATGGCAAAGGTTATTGAGCACATGCAAAGACCAACTCTTATTATGGCTCCTAATAAAACTTTAGCAGCACAACTTTATGGAGAAATGAAAAGTCTTTTTCCAAATAATGCAGTTGAATATTTTGTTAGTTATTATGATTATTATACCCCAGAAGCATATGTCCCAAAAAGTGATACATTTATTGAAAAAGAGTCATCTATAAATGAACAAATTGATAGACTTCGTCACTCAGCTACCAGATCACTTGTTGAGAGAAGAGATACAATTATTGTGGCATCAGTGTCGTGTATTTACGGAATTGGTTCTGTTGAAGCATATTCATCTATGTCATTTACTATTGAAAAAAATCAATCAATTAACAGAGATATTCTTATAAGAAGATTGGTAGAGCTACTCTACAAACGAAGAGATATGGATTTTAGAAGAGGTAGTTTTAGAGCCAAAGGTGATGTTTTAGAAATTTTTCCATCACACCATGAAGACAGGTCATGGAAAATTTCTTTTTTTGGAGATGATATTGAAAAAATATCTGAAATTGATCCTCTTACTGGAGAAAACTTAGGTGATCTTGAACAAATACGTGTATTTGCTAATTCTCATTATGTAACTCCAAAACCAACTATTAAAAAAGCATTAGTTCAAATAAAAGAAGATTTAAGAAAACAACTTTATGTTTTTGAAAAAGAAAAAAAATTACTAGAGCGGCAACGTTTAGATGAGCGGACTACATTTGATTTAGAAATGATTGAAACAACTGGCAGTTGCAGTGGCATAGAAAATTATTCAAGGTATTTATCAGGAAGACAACCGGGAGAACCTCCTCCTACATTATACGAATATATTCCTGAGGACTCACTTTTGTTTATAGATGAAAGTCATATAACGTGTAGTCAAATATCAGGGATGTATAAGGGTGATTTTTCAAGAAAATCTACCTTATCACAATATGGTTTTAGGCTACCTAGTTGTCTTGATAATAGGCCGCTTAAAAGAGAAGAGTGGGATGCTATGAGACCTCAAACAATATTTGTTAGCGCTACACCTAGTGATTATGAATTAGAAAAAACGGGAGGAGTATTTGTTGAACAAGTTATTCGACCAACTGGACTAATCGATCCACCAATTGAAATACGATCAACAAAACATCAAATAGATAATTTAATTGATGAATGTAAATCAACAATATCACATGGATATAGAGTTATAATAACCACATTAACAAAGAAAATGTCAGAGGACTTAACAGAATATATGCATGAAGAAGGTTTGAAAGTGAGATATCTGCACTCTGATATTGATACTCTTGAAAGAATAGCAATTATAAGAGATCTTAGACTAGGAGTTTTCGATATTTTAATTGGTATTAACCTTTTGCGAGAGGGGTTAGATATTCCAGAATGTGCACTTATGGCTATACTAGATGCTGATAAAGAAGGTTACCTTCGGTCTAAAACAAGCTTAATTCAAACAATTGGAAGAGCAGCAAGAAATGTAGATAGTAAGGTAATTATGTACGCAGATACAGTTACGAAAAGTATGAAGGCGGCAATAAATGAAACAGAGAGAAGAAGAGAAAAACAGCTCAAATATAATAAAGAGAAAAATATAACACCTATTAGTATTAAAAAAAATATAGAAGAAATTTTAGAAAATACTGCTGAACAAGATCATGTAACTGTCAAAATTGAAAATGCCAAAGAATTAGTTGGAAAAGATCTTAGTAAACACATCAAACATCTCGAAGAAAAAATGAATAAGTTTGCATCAAAATTAGAATTTGAAGATGCTGCAAGAATACGTGATGAAATAAATAGATTGAAGGCAAAAGAAATTGGTTTATCTGATAAAATTTTGAAATTCAAAAAAAAATAAATGGAAATTTTATTTGAAGTAAAAAATTCTACAGGAGTCATTACTTTAAATAGACCAAAAGCACTGAATGCTCTTAATTTAAATATGGCTATGCAATTTTCAGATAAATTGAAAGAGTGGGAGTATGATAATACTATTGAAAGAGTCTTATTATTAGGCGAAGGAAAACATTTCTGTGCAGGCGGAGATGTAAAGAGTGTCCATCTGTCAGGTCCATTTTCAAAATTAAAACGTGAGTTTTTTTCTGTAGAGTACGCACTTAATTTACAAATTAAAAATTTTTCAAAACCTTTTTTATCTATTTGGCAGGGTGTTGTCATGGGAGGTGGTGTAGGTTTATCAATTTATGGTGATTATAGAATTGTAACTGATAGCACGAAATTTGCAATGCCTGAAACTTCTATAGGTTTTTTTCCAGATGTTGGAGGAAGTTTTTTTTTATCAAAAATTGATAATAATCTTGGAATGTATTTAGGTCTCACAGGCGAACTTCTTCAAAGTAAAGATTTACTTAATTTTAATTTAGCTACTCATTATTGTCCAGAAAACAAAATAGATAATTTAATTAACCAATTTATTGTTGATGGATCAATTAACAATTACGAAATAGAAAATTCTTCTTTTTTTACAAATGAAAAATTTGATTTTATAAATAATAATTTTTCAGGAAATATTCATGAAATTTTTAATAATATTCGGACTCTTAATAATAAGTTTGATATATTTAATAAACTTCAACATAAATGCCCAATGAGTTTAGCGGTAACAGCATTATTAATAAATAATTCATCCAACAAGTCATTAAAAGATTGTCTAGAAATGGAGTACAGGTTAAGTCAAAAAATGACCAATCGTCCTGATTTTGGAGAGGGAATACAAGCTGTATTAATTGAAAAACATCATAACCCTATATGGAAGCCAAGTTCTATTAATGAAATTGACAATAATGAATTAGATAAATTATTTACCGAACCTATTGATAATGAACTAAAATTATAGAAACAATATACCTTTCTAGTAAAAAATTAACTTAATGATAAAAAAAATATTCTTACTTTTATTAATTCTAATAGTTTGTCTCTTTCTTGTAGTCTTCTATTTAGTTGATAAGATTTTCATTAGCAAATATATAAAAAATTTAGAAGACAACTTAAATGTCAGTATTACTTTAAAAGAACCGCACAATTTAAAAATTGTTCCTAATCTTTCACTATTGGCAAAGTTTAATTTAGAAAAAAATAAAAAAAAAATATTTTTTAATGATGGAGAATTAAACATACAAAAAGATTACAATTTAAATAAACCTTTTT